>NZ_JBJDNB010000004.1:0-268435 GCF_044900445.1 Pseudomonas sp. NPDC089407 | reverse complement strand
GCGAGGTTACTGATCATCTCGCCCAGGGATGCGTTCTTGCCCCCCACATGCTCTACATCATGGACGCCGAGCTTATCGAGGGAAACTACGTACTCAACCACGTTTGAATCTCCAGTAGACATTGCAGACACGCTCATCGCTCAGACAGCGCAGCACGGTGTTCGTGATTCTGGGTGCCAGAGGCATGAGTCCTTCTCTGGTGGATCAGGCCAAGGCAGATGATCATCACGGCCAGGAGCCCGGTCGCTGTGATCTCCGAGCGATAGGCGGGAATGAAGAACATGCCGATCAGTGCCCCACTGATGAACAGAATCACTGCCCAGGTCAGCCACGGGAACAGCCACATGCGAAACGCCGGCGTCTTGCCCGCGGCAATCAGCTTCTTGCGCAGGCACAGCTGCGAGATGGCGATGACCAGGTAGACAAGCAGGGCAACAGCACCGGAGGTGGAAAGCAGGAACTTGAAGACGTTTTCGGGAGCGAAGTAATTGACAAAGGTTGCCGCAATGCCGATCACCGTCGAGCCTACCACCGCTGCAAGCGGCACATTCGCCTTAGTGGTGTACTTGTACAACCGTGGTGCATCACCGCGTTTGGCCAGCGAATAGAGCATGCGCGAGGCGGTATATACCTGCGAGTTCATGCAACTGGCGACCGCCAGCAGTACGACGATATCGATCAGCAGATTAGCGTTGGGGATATTCATGATCTCCAGCGCCCGCTGGAACGAGCCAACCTCTGGGAGGCGAGGGTCGTCCCAAGGCACCACGGACAAAATCATCAGAATCGACAGCAGGTAGAAGACGCAGATGCGCCATACCACCGAATTGGTGGCGCGGGTGATTTGGCGGGCCGGGTTCTTGGATTCCGCTGCCGCGATAGTGACCACTTCGGCGCCGATGAAGCTGAACATAGTCGTCAGCATGGCGCCGATGACTGCTGATAATCCGTTCGGTGCGAAGCCACCGTGCTCGGCCATCAGCTGTCCGATGCCGCTGACCTCACGATTGGGTAGCAACCCCATGAGTGCGGCTGCGCACAGGGCAATGAAGGAGATGATCGCGACAATCTTGATCAGGCCAAACCAGAACTCGAACTCACCGTAACGGGCAACACTGAAGAAGTTGGAGCACGTCAGCAACACGATCACGGCCATGGCAGTGATCCAGGTGTCGATGGCCGGCACCCACGTATGAACGATGTTCGCTGCAGCAATGGCTTCCAATGGAATGGCCAGTACCCAGAACCACCAATACAGCCAGCCGATGCTGAAGCCGGCCCAAGGGCCGATCGCCCGGTCGGCATAGGTTGAAAACGAACCGGTATCCGGGGACGCGACGGCCATCTCGCCCAGCATTCGCATGACCAGCACGACAAGCGCGCCAGTAAAGATGTAGGCCAGGATAACGGCCGGACCGGCCTTGGCAATGGCATGCCCTGAGAAGACGAACAGGCCTGCACCGATGACGCCGGCAATCGACAGCATGGTGACATGGCGCTGCTTAAGGCCGGGAGCGAGTGATGTATTTGACATGGATAGACTCATTATTTGTTCTTGGAGCGTTCTAATCCGTACAACAGGCAAGGCCCCAACGCACTGAGTGACGTCGTGCGGTGGGGGCAAGCGCTAGCGCACGCTTGCCTTCTGGAACGGGCACTGTGGTGTCAGTGCCAACGTGTCTGGGGCATGGCCGAGCAGCTCGCAGAGCGCGTCGACGATAATTTGGTGATCCTGCCGATCAGGCAGGCCGGAAACCGTTACCGAGCCGATGACACCTGTGCCGCGAACGATGATTGGGAAGCCGCCACCGACGCTTGCGTACTCGGCTGGTGAAAGGAAATAGCGCTCGCTAATGTCCAGGCCTTCCAGGGCCAGCTGGTAACGAATTCGATAAGAACTGCGCAGGAAGCGCTGGACGGTGTTGTTCTTGCGGGCCACCCAGGCGAGGTTGTCAGATGTGATGCCGGCCCTGGCGGCGAAGAACAGGGGCCGATCGAAGCGCCTCACATCAATCACTAGCGGCCACGACTCGGCAGTTGCCTGCTGGTACAGAAGGCTGCCCAGTTGCCAAGCCGTTTCCTCGTTGAAACGTGGGAATTGGAGGGTTTCTTCCTGGCGAATCAAAAGTGCCAGTTCATCGTTCAGGCTCATGGTCGACCTCCATTCAGCGGTCCGCTGCTCGCGCGGACCCTACAGATCACAAAAGCTTGGGGTGAAAGCATTGTTGAGTTAAATCCATTTATTCTCACGCAATGTTGCGAACTCGCTCACCAATAATCAGGCGAAGCGCTGAATGTTCCAGCATCCGCCATTTCTAGCCTTCATGCAGTATTTGCCGGTTACGTCGCCAGCGCTGGAGGTAGTTGACAGCTTCCAGCATAGTTTTTATTGTGAATGCAGTCATGCACACAAAATCGCATGCAGCAGCTGCCGTACCTTCCTGCCAAAAAACAATGAATATCAGTGAGGTGTGAAATGGTTCTTCCGGTCCCGTCGTATCTGAAAGGTCTCTTCGTTGGCGCAAGCCTGTGCGGCGCACTGCTGGCTCAGTCCACTGCCCACGCGGCGGAGCCGTCTGTTTGGCAAGATATTCAAAAGGCAGGTGAGTTGCGCTGTGGTGCGGCGGTGGCCGCGCCCTATGTAATGCGCGACGCCAAGACGGGTCAGTACAGCGGCTATTTTGTAGACCTGTGCCGCGATTTTGGCGAGAAGGTGCTGAAGGTGAAGGTGTCCTTCGTCGATACCAACTGGGACAACTTGGTGGCTGGGCTGCAGAGCAACAAGTGGGACCTGGCGATGGCACTGAATCAGACCCCCGAGCGGGCCTTGGCCGTTGCCTTCACGGTTCCTGCAACCGACTATCAGGTGTCGCTCCTGGTCAACAAGAGCAACCCCAAGGTCGCCGAGGTAAAAGAGGACATTTCTGCGCTCGACAAGCCCGAAGTGACCTTCGCTGTAATGTCCGGTACCGCACAGGACAAGGCCATTTCCTCGGTGATTCGCAACGGCAAGATCATGCGCCTGCCTGGCATGGACGAGGCTCGTCTGGCGGTGATGTCCAAGCGCGCCGATGTGCTGGTCGATGCCAGTGACACAAACCATCTTTTCGCGCTGGCGAACCCAGACTGGACACGCGAAATTTTGCCAAAGCCTGCGCTGGCCAAACAGGGTGTCTCCTTCGGCGTGCGTCGGGATATTTCAGCAGCTGACCTCGAAGTGCTGAATATCTACCTGCGCCAGCGTCGGGACACCGGTGAGATTCAACAGCTGGTAGATAAGGCCTCCGTTGAGGCGAATGCAACCAAGTAGTAGAAGCAAGATGGCCGCTCGCCGAAAGTGCGAGCGGCCCATATCGATTTTCAGCAAAGGAAGGTGAGCACCATGAGTGACCTGACACGCCCTCTGGCAGGGCAGACTGTTTTGGTAACCGGAGCATCGGGTGGCATCGGCGCTGCCATCGTCGAGCAGTTGGCTGCCGAAGGAGCTCGGCCGGTGATTCACTTCAGCCGTGATGCGCAGGGCGCTCAGAAGCTACTGGACCGTATCGGCGGCAAGGGCTGGATTGTTCAAGGTGACTTGAGTGATGAGTTCGGTCCCGAGCAACTGTGGCAAGCCGCGCTGGACGTGTGTGGCGGGCGGATTCATGGGTTGGTCAATAATGCAGGGATCCGTACCGAGATACCGCTGGAGGCGGCGTCTGCTGAATGGCGCAAAGCGTGGCGGCGCGAGTTCCAGGTGAATTTCTTCGCCGCAGCGGATCTTTGCCGTGAAGCAGTGGCCCACTACCGGTTGCATGGAGGTGGCCGAATCATCAACATGGCAAGCCGTGCGGCGCAACGTGGCTACGCAGCTGATGCACTGCCATACGGTACTAGCAAGGCGGCCCTGATCAACCTGACAAAATCGTTGGCCCGTAGCGTAGCGGGCGAGGGTGTGGTAGCTGTGGCCATTGCGCCAGGATGGGTGCGTACCGATATGGCGGAGCAGTACATCGCACAATATGGCGAGGCCGCAGCTGTTTCGGATATTCCGGTCGGGCGTATGGCCAGCCCGGTTGAAATTGCCGAGCTTGTCGCGTTTACGCTGCGACCGTCTCAAGCCTCGCTGAACGGCGCTACCCTTGACGTCAACGGTGGCAGCTATATCCGCTGAGCGAACCCGGTGCGTCCTGGGGGCGCACCTTCAAAGCCTCTCAGACGGACCTTTCGCCGGCACCGGGGCCTGAGTTGAGCAAGGTTGCTGATCCAATGCCTGAAGACAAATGCCCTTGCCTCTGTATGTCTTGATCTCGAAAACGGACCTCAGTCTGCACAGCACGCCTCTTAGATAGTGAACCTGCACTTCGATCAACTTGGTCCCCGGATCGAACTCATATCCCCATATCTCTCTGTAGATCGCTTTCCGGCTGACAATTTGGCCGCTGTTCTGAACCAGTAACTGCATCAGGCGATAGGGGGTCGGCTTGAGGGTATGCGATACCCCGTTGCAGTAAATTTCGAATCTTGACGAATCAAGCCGCAGCGCTTCATCCGTACCCGCCAGCGCTGAGCGCTCAAAAACCCGCCGTATGCCGTTCACCACCAAGCCGCCGATATCAATACTGAAAGCAAGAATTTTATAATGCATGCAGTGCTGAGTACAATTGTACGGTTTGGTTAATTTTCGAGCGGGCCGCCGTACAGATCTTCGACGGGTCTTGACGAACGCTCGCCTTCAGGTACCTAGCGGCCTTGCTCGCCACTACCACTTGCGGCGGACTGCCATTCACCGCCGAGTGTCTTGTACAGCGTCACCCGGTTGGTCTGTTCTGTCAGCTTCAGGCTGATCAGCGATTGCTGCGCTGAGTAGAGCGTGCGCTGAGCGTCAAGCACATCCAGGAAGCTGTCCGAGCCTTGCTTGTAGAGCGCCAGCGAAAGCTGGTAAGCGGTGTCGGTGGCTTCGGTAAGGCTGCGCTGGGCATCGAGCCGCTCATTGATGTGGGCGCGGACTGACAGCGCATCGGCCACTTCGCTGAACGCGGTCTGGATCGTCTTCTCGTAGGTCGCCACTTCGATTTCGCTGTTGACCTTGGCTGCATCCAGGCTGGCCCGATTGCTGCCTGCGTTGAAGATCGGCAGGTTGATCGAGGGGGCGAAGCTCCAAGCGCCGCTGCCACCTTTGAACAACCCGGACAGCTCGCTACTGGCGCTGCCGCCGCTGGCGGTAAGGGTAATGCTCGGGAAAAACGCAGCCCGGGCCGCGCCGATATCAGCATCGGCCGCCTTCAGGGTATGTTCAGCGGCCAATACGTCCGGGCGACGCTGCAGCAGGCTTGAGGGCAGGCCCTGCGGTACGCCCACCAGCAGTGTGGTATCGAATGGCTGGTCGCCTGGCAGTAGCGCGTCGCTCAGGCGTTGGCCCACCAGCAGTTCGAGCGCGTTTCGGTCCTGCTCGACCTGGCTGGCATAATTGGCCGCATCGGCCCGAGCGGACTCGACTGTACTGCGCGCTTGCGCCAGGCTCACCCCGGACTCGCCGCCCAGCCCATGGCTCTGCTGCACCAGCGTGTAGGTTTTCTGCTGGCTGGCATAGGTGTCATTGGCCAGCTTCAGCAGTTGCTGGTCGGCGGCCAAGGTCATCCAGGCCGTCGCGACTTCGGCTACCAGGCTGAGCTGCGTGCTGCGGCGCGTTTGCTCCAGCGAAAGGTACTGCTCCAGCGCAGCGTCCTTGAGGTTGCCCAGGCGGCCAAACAGGTCCAGCTCATAGCTGCTGACGCCAAGGCCGACGCTGTACTGGCTGCTGACCGCCGAGCTGCCGTTGGTCACGCTGCGCTGGCGGGTACCGTCGGCAGTTGCCGAAACTGCCGGAAACAGCTCGGCGCGCTGGATACGGTACTGCGCCCGCTGGTACTCGACATTCAAGGCAGCCACGCGCAGGTCGCGGTTGTTGGTCAACGCCAGCGCCACGGTGTCGCGTAGGCGGGCATCGGTGAACAGCGATTTCCAGCTGATATCAGCGCTTGCGGTGGTTGCGCCGGTGGCGGTTGGCCACTGCTCGGCTACCGGTGCTGCCGGGCGCCGATAGTCAGGAGCGAGGTTGACGCAGCCAGTGAGGGCCAGCGCCAGCAAAAGGGGGAACAGACGCATCAAGCTTCTCCTGCAACAGTATCGACAGTGCTGGCGCGTCGGCCGGCCAAGCGCTGTACCAGTACATAGAACAACGGGATGAAGAACAGGCCGAGCACGGTTGCGGCGAGCATGCCACCCAGCACGCCGGTACCGATCGCCTGTCGTCCACCGGCCCCGGCTCCGCTACTCAGCGCCAGCGGCAGCACACCCAGGATGAACGCAAGCGACGTCATCAGTACCGGCCTAAGGCGGATGCGCACCGCTTCCAGGGTGGCAGTGATGAGGTCTTGGCCACGCTCGTATCCTTCTTTGGCGAACTCGACGATCAGGATGGCGTTTTTCGCTGCCAGACCCACCGTGGTCAACAACCCGACCTGGAAGTAGACATCGTTGGCCAGGCCGCGCAGGCCCGTCAGCACCAGCGCGCCAAGGATACCCACCGGCACCACCAGCATCACCGCAAAGGGCACCGACCAGCTTTCGTACAGCGCCGCCAGGCACAAGAACACGAACAGGATCGAAATGGCGTAAAGCAAGGGGGCCTGGTTACCCGCCATGCGCTCCTGGTAAGACTGCCCGGTCCAGGCGTAACCGATACCGTCAGGCAATTGCGCCATGATCTGCTCGACCGCTGACATGGCGTCGCCGGAGCTCACGCCACTGGCCGGCTCACCTACCAGTTCGTAGGAACCAAAGCCATTGAAGCGCTCCAGCAGTGGCGAGGCGGTGCTCCATGAGGTGCTGGTGAATGCCGACAACGGCACCATGGCATCGCTGTCGTTGCGCACGTACCAGGCGCCGATATCCTCTGCCAGCATGCGCTTGTCCGCCTCACCCTGCAGGTAGACTTTTTTCACCCGCCCGGCGTCGACGAAGTCGTTGACGTAGCTGCCGCCCATCACGGTGCTCAGGGTGTCGTTGATATCGCTGGCGGAAACACCCATGGCACCAGCCTTGGGGTCGTCAATGTGAACATTGAGCTGGGGCGTGTCTTCCAGCCCCTGAGCACGCACGTTGGCCAGGCGCGCGTCCTTGGCTGCCAAGGTAATGAACTGATCGCGGGCCTTGAGCAGCTCGGCGTGACCGAGGCCAGCCAAGTCCTGCAACTGCACGTCGAAGCCGGAACTCTGGCCCAGGCCCTGAATGGCCGGCGGGGCGATGACGAAGACATTGGCATCGAGGATCTTCGACAGCGCCATGTTGGCCCGGCGCGCCACCGCTGTGGCGCTGTGCTCGTCGCCCTGGCGTTCGCTCCAGTCCTTGAGCTTGATGAAGCCGCGCCCCGAGTTCTGGGCGTTACCACCGTTACCCAGGCCACGCACCGTCAGGATCGACGCCACCTCCGGTTGTTGCAGCATGTAGTCCTGCACCTGGCGGCTGACGGCCTGCAGGCGTTCGTCGGTGCCGCCCACCGGCAGGGTCATCTGCATCATCAGCATGCCCTGATCTTCCTCGGGCAGGAACGCGGTGGGCAGCTTCTGGAACACCAGCGCCACGCCGCCGAGCAGCAGTACGTACACCAGCAGGCCGCGCAGGGGACGCGCGAGTACCTTGCCGACACCGCGCTGGTAGCGCTGCGAGGTGCGGTCGAAAGTGCGGTTGAACCAGCCGAAGAAGCCACGCTGCGGTGAACCGTGGGCCGTCACCGGCTTGAGCAGGGTGGCACACAGGGCCGGTGTCAGGGTCATCGCCACCAGGACAGACAAGGCCATGGCCGCTACCAGGGTTACCGAAAACTGACGGTAGATAATCCCGGTTGAGCCGCCGAAGAAGGCCATCGGGATGAAGACTGCCGAAAGCACCACGGCAATACCGATCAGCGCGCCGCTGATCTCGCCCATCGACTGGCGGGTCGCCTCACGCGGCGCCAGGCCTTTTTCCGCCATGATGCGCTCGACGTTCTCCACCACCACGATGGCGTCGTCCACCAGCAAGCCGATCGCCAGCACCATGCCGAACATGGTCAACGTGTTGATCGAGTAGCCGAGCATTGCCAACACGCCGAAGGTGCCGAGCAACACCACCGGTACGGCAATGGCGGGGATCAGCGTGGCGCGCAGGTTCTGCATGAACAGGTACATGATCAGCACCACCAGAGCGATGGCTTCGAACAGGGTCTTGACCACCTCCTCGATGGAAATCTTCACGAACGGCGCGGTGTTATAGGCCACCTCGCTGCGCAGTTGCAGCTTGCCAGGGAAGAACTGTTCCAGTTCGGCCAACTTGGCTTGCACCGCTTCAGAAACGTCCAATGCGTTGGCACCGGTGGCCAGGCTCACCGCAAGGCCGCCGGAAGGCCGGCCATTGTGCTCGGCGACCACGTCGTAGCTTTCGCTGCCCAGCTCTACCCGGGCCACGTCGGCCAGGGTAACCACGGCGCCGGCACTGTTGTGTTTGAGCACCAGGTCGCGGAACTGGGCGGCGGTCTGCAGCTTGCTGCGGGCGTTGATGGTGGCGTTGAGCTGCTGGCCGGCGCGGGCGGGCAGGGCGCCCAACTGGCCGGCCGAGGTGTCGACGTTCTGCGCTTCCAGCGCGCTGCTGACATCCGAGGGCATCAGCGCGAATTGCTTGAGTTTGTCCGGGTCGAGCCAGATGCGCATGGCGTAGCTCGAACCGAGTGTGGTCACGTCGCCGACACCGCTGACCCGGCTGATCTGGTCATACAGGGTACTGGAGATGAAGTCACTGATGTCGGTGGCGGTCACATCAGGATTGTCCGACACCAGCGATACGATGATCAGAAAGTCGCTGGCCGAATTGTTGATCTGGATACCCTGCTGCTGCACGGTATCGGGCAGGCGCGCCTTGGCCTGCTCCAGCTTGGTCTGCACCTGCATTTGCGCAGTGTTTACATCCGTGCCGGCCTCGAAGGTCAGGGTGATTTTTGCGCTGCCGGACGAGCTGCTGGTGGAGGACATGTAGGTGAGGCCGTCGAGGCCGGTCATCTGCTGTTCGATGACCTGGGTCACCGAGTCCTCCATGGTTTTGGCCGACGCGCCTGTGTAGGTGGCGTTGAGGCTGATCTGCGGCGGAGCGATGTTGGGGTATTGCGCCAGCGGCAGTTCGAAAATGGCCAGGCCCCCCCCGAGCATGATCAGGATGGCGATGACCCAGGCGAAGATTGGCCGATCGATGAAAAAGCGTGCCATGGACTGGGCCTCAGTTACTGTCGTTGTGGGCGGTCAGGGGGTTGTTCTGCACCTGCACCTGTTGGCCAGCACGCACCTTTTGCAGACCCTCTATGATGACCTTGTCGCCTGCTGCCAGGCCCTGACTGACCCACCAGCGGTTGTCCACCGCGCGGGCCAAGGTCAGCTCACGCTGCTCTACCTTGCCATCGACCACTACCAGGGCGGTGGCGCCACCGCGCTCGTCACGGCTGACCGCCTGCTGCGGTACCAAAATGGCGTCGTTCTGTACGCCTTCCTGCAGCGTTGCCTTGATGTACATGCCCGGCATCAGCAGGCCGTCTGGATTGGGCACCACTGCGCGGAACGTCACACTGCCGGTGCTTTCGTCAACGCTTACGCCATTGAAAGTGAGGGTGCCGGCATGGGCGTAGGTGCTGCCATCTTCGAGTTCCAGGGTCACACGTGCGGCATCCGCCTGCCCGCTGCGTGCCAGCTTGCCTTCGGCCAGTTCGCGCTTGAGGCGCAGCAAGGTGCTGCTCGGCTGGGTGAAATCGACGTAGATCGGATCGAGTTGCTGTACCGTGGTGAGGGCCGTGGTCTGCTCGGCAGTGACCAGTGCGCCAGGGGTGACCGTGGAGGTGGCGGTGCGGCCATCGATTGGCGCGTTGATGCGGGTGTAGTCGAGGTTGATCTGCGCAGTGCGCTGTTCTGCCAGGGCGGACTGCAGGCTGGCACGGGCCTCGAGAAGGGCCGACTGGGCGCTTTCGTTGTCTTCGGCACTGATGGCGTCGAGCTTCACCAGTTGCGCATCACGCTTGGCTTTGAGTTCAGCAGCCCGCAGGGTGGCTCTGGCCGAACTGACGGTGGCCTTGGCCTGGGCCAAGGTGGCCTGGTAGGACTGTGGGTCAATCTGGTACAGCGCCTGGCCGGCCTTGACCGTGTCGCCCTCGTTGAACAAGCGCTGTTGGATGATGCCACCGACCTGGGGGCGGATCTCGGCTACCAGGTGGGCGCTGGCGCGACCGGGCAGGGTGGTGGTCAGGACCTGGGCGGCGGTGGTCACTTCATGCACCGCCACCTCCTGTACGGGAGCAGGAGGCACAGCGGTCTCGGCCTCACCGCATCCCCCCAGGACAAGCAGGCCGGCGCCCAGCAGGAGCGCCCGGGACAAAGGTGAGCGTGTCAAGAACAGGGAGTGGAATAACATATGCATCGCAGGCTCCGAGCCAATTGATTTAGATGGCCCAAGCGTGCGCGGGAATTGTGCAGCAAATGTGCAGAAACGGTGGAGACTGGCCTGCGCGCCTTGCGGCACTGGCGTTGGCACGCTTCAATGGTGGCAATTTCAATTCACTGGCGGAGCCATGAAAGTCAGCCTTTCGCACAAGTTTTTCTTCGCGATGCTCGTGGTCTGCACTTTCGCCGTGTTGGGCATGGTGTTCGCCGCGTACCTGAGCTTGAAGTATGGCTTTCTCGGCTACCTCAACCAGCAAGCCGAGGAGCGCATGGATCGCATCGTGCCGCGGGTCGAGCAGGCTTATGCACGTAATGGCAGCTGGGATTTCATCCGTCGCGACAAGGACCAGTGGTTCGAACTGCTGCGCCCGGATGATACCCAGCCCGACAAGACGTTCGACCCCAGCTTGCTGACGGTCTCCGACCTGACCGGCGCATTCGTGCGCTTTGCCCTGCTCGATGCCCGGCGCCGGCCGATCATCGGCTACAGGGGGCCTAGCAGTGAAATGCTGCTGCGCCCGATCAGGTATCAGGAACAGGTGGTCGGCTGGATGGCCCTTGCGCCGCTGCAGTCGGTAACCAGCGTGGGAGACCGCCGCTTCCAGCTGAACCAGCTGCGCTCCAGCCTGCTGATAGGTCTGGCCTGCCTGTTGGCCACAGGTGTGATCGCCTGGTGGCTTAGCCGTGCCTTGCTGCGCCCGATCCGAGAAGTGGCCAGTGCTACCCATCGCCTTGCTGCAGGTGATTATGAAATCCAGCTGCCGGTGCGTTCGGCAGACGAAGCGGGGCAATTGGCCGGTGACTTCAACCGCATGGCCGCCACGCTGGCGAGCAACGAGCGGCTGCGCCGCGACTTCATGGCCGATATTTCCCACGAGCTGCGCACGCCGCTGGCGGTGATGCGTGCTGAACTTGAAGCCATGGAAGATGGCATTCGCCCGGTCGATGGTAACGGTCTGCGCTCGCTGCAAGGCGAGGTGGGGGCACTGAGCAAGCTGGTCGATGACCTGTTCGAGCTGTCACTGGCTGAAGTAGGTGGACCAACCTATCGACGTGAACGCATTGACTTGTGCGTGCTGTTACTGGTGGTGACCGAGGCCTTCGAGG
This sequence comes from Pseudomonas sp. NPDC089407, assembly GCF_044900445.1. Taxonomy (NCBI): domain Bacteria; kingdom Pseudomonadati; phylum Pseudomonadota; class Gammaproteobacteria; order Pseudomonadales; family Pseudomonadaceae; genus Pseudomonas; species Pseudomonas sp. NPDC089407. The sequence continues at coordinate 256,853 of NZ_JBJDNB010000004.1, read as the reverse complement.
CCAGTTTTTCGGAGCGCGGCCTGCAACTGCGGCTGGAGTTGCCTGGGCGGCCGCTGTGGGTAATGGGCGACGAAGGGCGCCTGGGCCAGTTGCTGTACAATCTGCTGGAAAATAGCCGTCGCTATACCGATGCAGGTGGCCATACCGTTTTGCGTGCATTCCAGGAAGGTGATCAGGTGCTGGTGCAATGTGAAGATACTGCGCCGGGCGTCGACAGCGCCTCGCTGGCGCGTCTGTTCGAGCGGTTCTATCGGGCCGAGCGCTCGCGCAACCGCGCGAGCGGCGGTACCGGCCTCGGCCTGGCGATCTGCCGCGGCATCGCCGAGGTCCACGGCGGCAAGCTTACGGCCAAAGCCTCGCCACTGGGCGGGCTGCTGCTCGAACTGGCCTTGCCGGTCGCAGGGGAGGATGCATGAGCCAGATTTTGCTGGTGGAAGACGAACCCAAGCTTGCCGCGCTGGTGGGCGACTACCTTCGCGTGGGGAGCTATACGGTGGACCACATAGCCGATGGCCTGCAAGTGATCCCGACGATCCGCCGGGGTCGGTACGACCTGATTCTGCTCGACCTGATGCTGCCCGGCCGCGATGGCTTGGACATCTGCCGCGAGCTGCGTGGCTTCAGCCAGATGCCGCTGATCATGATGACCGCCAGGGTCGACGAGATCGATCGCTTGCTCGGCCTGGAACTGGGCGCTGACGACTACATCTGCAAACCGTTCTCGCCGCGCGAGCTGGTGGCGCGGGTCAAGGCCTTGCTGCGCCGCAGCGGCGCGCAGCCGCCGAGCCTGGGGCTGGAACTCGACGCGCACGCATTCCAGGCGCGCTACAAGGGGGTCTTGCTGGAGCTGACCCCGGTCGAGTTCCGCATGCTCGCGGCCCTGGCGGCGCGTCCCGGGCAAGTGCTGTCGCGCGATCAACTGATGAACCACATTTACCAGGACCACCGGGTGGTCGCCGACCGTACCGTCGACAGCCATGTGAAGAACCTGCGGCGTAAGCTTACCGCCATCACTCCGACGCATGACCCGCTGCGTTCGGTGTACGGGGTTGGCTACAGCCTCGAATTCGAGTAGCTGTCGTTAGCGGCCTATGTTTGCGCCAGCGCCGGCGTTTCATTGCGCGCCGGGCAATGGCCCGGCGACCTGCCTGCCTATCAGAAGCCGTACAGCTTGACCGGGTTCTCGCGCAGTATCAGCTGCCGGGTAATGTCATCCGGCGCCCACTGCAGCAAGACGTCCAGCAGCGCCGCATCATCTGGTTTCTGGTTGGCCGCAAGCGTCGGGTGTGGCCAGTCGCTGCCCCACAGCATCTGTTGCGGATAGCGACCGATTAGCGTGGCGGCGACTACACCGACATCAGCGTAGCCCGGCGCTCCGGTTTTTGAGCGCAGGTAAGGTGCGGACAGCTTCACCCAGGTCCGCCCGGTCTCCATCAGGCGGCTGAGCGAAGCAAAAGCTGCGGACTTCAGGCCGTCGGGCTGGGGGACATGCCCCAGGGCTCGAGAATCATGGCTTCATCACGCGCATGGCGGACGGCCGCTATCAATTGGCGAGTGAGGTGATGCGCTTGAATGCGGTGTATCAGGAAGCACTCGATCTAGAACGACACGTTATGCCACGGTGTGCATCACCTGGCTGAACAGTCGGGCGAGACCGCCTCCTTCTACGTGCGCCACGGCGCCTACCGCATGTGCCAGTATCGGGTGAATTCTTCTCATCGGCTAAGGCTGATCATGCAGCCTGGCGATATGCGCCCGATGGACGAGGCTGCGGGTGCGCAAGCCCTGCGCGCGCCGTATGAGGTAGGCATTGCGCTGCAAGACCCTTTCTATTCCCAAGGGGCCACCGACCCCCACGCCGCCTCCATGGCTTTGCCGATCTATGGCGCTCAAGGCGAGATCATGGGGGCGCTGGTCATCTCCGGGCCCGCCAGTCGCTTGACCGAAGACAGTGCACAAAACCTGAAGCACATGTTCTTCGAAACAGCGCGGGACCTCATGCGCAGCCTTGGCTGCAAGGCGACGGGCTGATGGCGGGCTGGCTAATCGCGGTACCGGGGCATCGCCGGCGCCAGCCAATCGACGTTGGTCGGCGCGCGGTGGGTGCTCAGCATCAAAAGGTGTAACTGACCGACATCATGGCCGTTCGGTCATCACCCAGGGCAACTGCCTGCGCCAGGCCGCCGGCGTAATACTGTTTGTCGAACAGGTTGCGCACGTTCACCGCGGCGTGCCAGTGATCAGTCCCGTAACCCACACCCACGTTGACAACCGCGTAGCCCGGCAAGTAATAGCCGTTGGTATAGCGTTCGCTCACTGCGTTGATGCCGCCGTTTACTTCCCAGCCCCGTGACGTTCCGCTGAAACGGTAGCGGGCAAACGCGTTAGCCGTTTGCCGAGGTACGTTGGCCAGGCGGTCGCCTTCGGTCGATTGAGCCTGGCCCCCATCCTCGGTAATCACCGCCCAGGTGTAGGAGTAGCCTGCGATAAGGCTCAGGCGTTCGGTGAGATCTGCACTGAAGTCGATTTCCGCCCCTTGGGTCTGTTGTTCGCCGATGGCAATGCTGTAACCGTCATTGACTGGATCGCTTTCCAGCACGTTCTGCCTCTTCAAGTCGAACACTGCCACGTTGAGTAGCGCTCTGCCCGGCACAAGATCGAACTTGATTCCCGCCTCCCATTGCTCGCCGGACTCAGGCTCGAATGTATTGCCTTGGTAGTCGGTGCCGGTGTTGGGGTAGAACGAAGTCGAGTAACTGAGGTAGGGCCGCACATCCGGCACAATTTCATACATCAACGCTACCGCCCCGGTGGTCTTGTCGGCAGGGTTCGAGCTGCGGCTGTCGGTCAGGTGGTTCTGGCTGTGGGTATCGGTCAGGTCATGGCGCAGGCCCGCTGTGAGCAGCCAGCGGTCGGTGATCTGGTAGTTGTCACGCACATAGGCACCGAGCATGCGCACCGTGGTGTCGGTCCAGGCCCGTGGCGTATCAGGGCAGACGATGCTCGAACCATATACCGGTTCATAAGCATCGAGCGTCCCGACCTTGCAGGTATAGCTGCGGTTGCTTTCTCGCGAACGCATGTAGTCAACCCCGTAGGTGAGGTCATGCGAGCCGAACGCGCTGTCGAAAGTATGCTGCAGGTTGTTATCGAAGCTGAGGGTATCGCCATCGTAATGCTGCTGTTGCGCGGTACGGCTGAGCGTGCGGTTGTCGGCGGCCATCTTGGCGTTTGAAACCAGTTGGCCATCCAGCCGGAACGCCTGCCAGCGCAGGTTCTGGTTGAACGTCCAGCCGTTGGCGAAGCGGTGCGCCAGGCTGTAGCCGACGCGGTTCATCACCCCGTGATATGGGTCCTGCCCAGGTTCGCCAGTGAACCGGTGGCGGGGGATATCGCCATTGGGGTTGGCATTGATCGAGCCTGACAGCGGCAAGCCTTGCTGGCGAATGTATTGCCGGTCCTGGTGGCTGGCCAGAATCGTGAAGTCGGTGTCCGGGCCCAGATCCAGGCTCAGCGACGGGGCGATGTAGTTGTTCTTGAACCACACATGGTCGGTGGCGTCGTTGGAGTCCGAAAGCAGGCCATTAAGGCGCACCGCGGCCTTGCCACTGTCGTTCAGCAAAGTGCCAACGTCGAATGTGGTCTGACGAAAATCATGGCTGCCATACGACACACCCACGGTGGCGAAGGGTACGCCCTTTGGTTTCTTGCTCACCATGTTCACCACGCCGCCTGGCAACACCAGGCCATACTCCATCGACGCTGGTCCCTTGAGCACTTCGATCTGCTCGAAACCTGCCAACTGCTCGGCGACGCGGTTGGAGGCGCTGGTACGCAGTCCGTCGAGGAACAGCGAATCGGAGGCAACCTGGCCGCGGATGATCAGGTCGTCCCAACCGCGCCTGCCGTACTGCCCCGCAGTGACGCCTGGCATGTTGTTCAAGGCGTCGGCAAGGCTGGTCGCTTGCTGGCTATCGAGCAGCGCGCGGCTGACCACGCTGATGCTGCGCGGCGTTAGCGCCACAGCGCGCTCGGTCTTGCCGACCTGCGCCGGTGCACCGCTGAATGAGTCGCCAGCGGTGATGGCGGCACCTTCGATGGTGCTTGCGGGTAGATCGACGACAACTGGCTGTCGAGGGCTTGTGGTCGGCTCGACGCCCTCGGCATGGGTGAGTGCAGACACCCCGGATAACGCAACGAAGAAAACGGACGGCGCCATGCTGCCTTGGAACGGGGTGCGAGCTTTCATTGGAACCTTATATATCGCCGAGGGGTTGAACGTGCTGAGACGCTGAGCGCGCAGATGTTACTGGGAAAGTAATGCCGCTGCCAATGACATCTATTCGCATTAGATGGCGTGATGGACCGCGCCGTTATCAATCGTTCCGCTGAAGGCAGTTGCGAGGCAATCAAAGCCAGCGGCTGCTCGACTCGGATGGAACCTCTGCCGTCAGTGCACACCAAAAACAGATCGAAGCCTTAGGCGTAGGAGCTGTTACATGCACATTGGAGTGGTTACCTGGACGTTGGGCCTGACTGAGCCATTGGAAGTAATGGCCAAAGTCAGCGAGTTAGGGCTGGACGCCCTGCAGTATGCAGGTGATTTTCGCGATTGCAGCGGCGTAGAGCTCAGGCGGGCGGCCGCCGCCGCGGGCCTGAAGATCCTTGCCATCGACCCTTTCAACGCGGGCCCGGAGGACCCCGGCGCAGCCAGTGAACAGGCCGCAATAGCGTATTACCGCAAGCTGGTTGATTTCGCGGTCGATGCCGGTTGCGTGCCGCTGACGCTGCAAGGCCTGGCGCTGTGGACGCGTGATTGCCCGGATCAGCAAAGCGCATGGCAGCGGTTGCTGGCCTGTTGCAGGGCTGTCGATAGCTATGCGCGCGAAAGAGGCGTACGTACGCTGTATGAGGTTTGCAACCACTACGAACTGCCCCTGGTGAACACCAGCGAAGCATGCCGGGCGCTCATTGGTCAGGTGGGAGGCGATAACCTGCGGATGATCCTCGACAGCTTTCACATGAACATCAACGAGCGTGAACCGCTGGCAACGCTTGAGCGCCATGCGGCGGACACAGCCATTTATCACATCTCCGACTCCGGCCGAGGCGGCATCGGCAGTGGCCATATCGACTTCCGTGCGCAGTGCAATGCACTGCTCGCGGCAGGCTTTGCGGGTGACGTGGCCGTCGAGCTGGTGTTGCCGCAGCGAACCCCGAGCTCACCGCCTGAGACCGCACAAGACCAGCAACGGCTAACTTGCGAAATTATCCGCAGCGTGGTCGCCTGGCGCAGCTACCTGACCCAGGGCGGCAGGGTGTAGGTGGGTTCATTACTGGCCCGCACACGCGCCTGTATCTGCACGACTGAAACGGCCGCATAGTGCAATAGACGGTGCAGATCGTGGGTCAGCAGGTGAGCAGACGTCACAGCAGGGTACGCGAGGCCTGCGCCACTTTGATAAAGCGCTCGAGAACAGACGAGCAACGGTCCCTGCGCCATACCAGTTCCCACTCCTGTCGGATCGTCAAGTCTTCGAGGGGCATGAAGGCGACAGACGCTGGCGCCCGCGTTCGAGCGCCTTCCGGCAATACCGTGCAACCCATGCCTGCCGCAACCAAGGTCAACATAGAAGCAGCATCCACACCATGGACACTGGTCCTTGGAACGAAGCCGGCAGCAAAGAAGCAGTGGATCAGCCGGTCATGCCATGCTGGTGCAGCGCTGCGCTGCAGCCAGACAAAATCCAGCTCCTGCAGGTCCTTGAGGACCACGGGTGCCTTGCCTCTGGGCCATTGCCAATCGGCAGGATAGGCAAGCAGCAAGCGTTCGGAAAACAGCGGAACACCGTCCAGCGACGGGTCTTCCTGGGGGCGGAAGAGCATGAACCCCGCGTCCAGCCGGCCGTCTGCCAGCTGACGCAATTGCAAGTCGGACAGCAGGTGATGAAGCGTGATTCCCACTCCAGGAATCTCCGCGCGATAGGACCTCAGCACTTCTGCGATCATGGGGGCGAGATTTTGCATGACCGGCAGTGCGATCGACAAATGCCCGACCTCGCCACGGCCCGCTCTGCGTGCCCGCTCGCCCGCCGCTTCGACGTCCTCCAGCAACCTGCTTGCGTCGGCCAGCAGCTGTCGGCCCGCATCCGTCAGGCTGACCCCGCGAGTGCTGCGGGTAAACAGCTGCGTGCCCAGTTCCTGTTCCAGCCCTTGGATCTGGCGAGTCAGCGCTGGTTGCGCAATATGCACTTCCTGGGCGGCGATGCTGATGCTCGCATGCTTGGCTACCGCACTGAAATAACGTAGTTGACGTAGATCCACAGCTATACCTTCAGAGCATCGCAGAGATGAATTTTTAGTATTTTACGGCATGACACACGGCTAATTAACATCCTGACAGAGGTGTTGGCAACCTTCGGCCGCCAGCCTCGTGAACGTAATCAGCCGCGGACCTTATATGCATAACAACAATCACGCCCTGGATCTGGATCGCCTTCGTGCCTTCCGTCACGACCTCCATCGACATCCTGAACTCCGTTACCAGGAGCACCGCACTGCTGAAAAAATCGGTCAGTTCCTGACCTCGCTAGGCATAGTTCATGTCACTGGAATTGCCAGCACCGGCATCGTCGCCAGCGTGTATGGCAAAGGCCGCTCAGCGGCCAACCCTGGCCCGGCCATCGGCATACGCGCCGATATGGACGCCTTGCCCCTTCAAGAGTCGAACGCGTTCGACCATGCCAGTGCGGTGCCCGGCTGCATGCATGCCTGCGGCCACGACGGGCATACGACAATGCTGCTCGGCGCCGCAGCGCTGCTGGCGGCCAATCGCGATTTCGATGGCACCGTACATTTGATCTTCCAGCCCGCCGAAGAGGGCGGTGCGGGCGCTCGCGCCATGCTCGACGAACAACTGTTTGAACGCTTCCCTTGCCAGGCAGTATTCGCCCTGCACAACTGGCCTGCTTTGCCTCAAGGGCAGATGGCGGTGCGGGTCGGGCCGATCATGGCGGCAGCCCAGCAGTTCGGGATCATCGTCAAGGGCAAGGGCGGACATGCCGCGCTGCCGCATGAAACGGTCGATCCCTTGGTGGTCGCCTGTTTCATCGTGACCCAGTTACAGACCTTGGTTTCACGCAGGGTCGACCCCTTACAGGCGGCAGTGCTGACCATTGGCCGGGTATAGGCGGGGACCTCGGCCAATATCATTCCCGGCGAAGCGCGCATCCAGGGCACCTGCCGCAGCCTCGACAACCAGGTCCAGCGTACGTTGCTCGAGGGGATCGAGCGCCTGGCCTGCCTGGTGGCCCAGGCGCATGGCGCTACTGCAGAAGTGGTCATCAAGCCAGGCGGGTACCCCGTGACGGACAATCACGCGGACCAGGCCCGGCTGATGGGGCAGGTCATGGCAGAGATGGTCGGCGAGGACCAGGTCGATACCCAAGTGGCGCCGGCAATGACCTCCGAGGACTTCGCATTCATGTTGCAGGAAGTCCCGGGCGCTTACGGCTGGATCGGTAACGGCCACGCAGAGGCGGGCTTGCACCATCCCGAATACGACTTCAACGACGAGAACCTGTCCCTCGGCGCGCGGTTCTGGGACCGCCTTGCTCGCCGCTGGTTTGAGCGCGCCTGACCGAAACACCTGCAAACCCCGCACGCCCTTTTCCGGCCGATGTTCCTCAGGCCTTGGAGAGGTGCGCCCGGCATCTTGAATGCGTGGAGATAATAATGAACAAGAATATCCAGTTGACGTGCTCCGCAACCGCACACGCTGCGGTGGAAAAACCGACGAGGCAGCGCTTCGTTTTGTTGGCGATCCTCTTTCTGGGCATATCGATTGCCTACCTTGACCGGGTCAATGTGGCCGTCATCGCAGCGAACGAGCAGTTCCTGCAAGACCTGGGCATCGCGGGTGACCCGGTCAGTATCGGGTTGATGATGAGCGCGTTTCTTTTCGCCTACGGGCTGGCGAATGTGCTGCTGAGCCCGCTCGGGGATTACCTGGGGCCGCGCAAGGCGATGATCGCAGCCTATCTGATCATCTGTGCAGCGTTGCTGATGGGCGGTTTGGCAGCATCGTTCGGGGTGCTGCTGGCCTCCCGGGTTCTGTTGGGCGTCGGTGAGGGCTTGTACTACCCGATGCAGAACACCCTGGTGAAACACTGGTTCCCCCCGGCCGAGCGCGGCAGGGCGAACACGGTCTGGCTGCTTGGCCAGTCCATAGCCCCTGCACTGGCCATGCCGGTCTTTACCCTCTTTGTCAGCCTGTACGCGTGGCAGTCGACCTTTCATCTTTCCTTTGTGCTGAGCCTGGTGCCATTGGTATTGATCACCTGGCTGACCGCCGACAGGCCGGCGATGCACCGGCGCGTCAATGCCGCCGAACGGACCTACATCGAGCAGGCACTGGCCACTGCCGACCCCACGCTAGGCGAGAGGGGGCCAAGGCTTTCAGCGGGGAGCAGGGGCTTCCTGGTGGATTACCGTTTCTGGCTGCTCATGCTGATCCTGGCCAGTAACTCGATCCTCTCATGGGGGCTGTTGTCATGGTTCCCAACGTACCTCAAGCAAGCGCGCGGGTTTTCCTGGGACTCGATGGGGCTGCTCTCTGCGTTGCCCTTTGTATTCGGCCTTGTTGCAAAGATAGTCGCCGGCGTCTTGATCGATCGCTCAGGCCGAAGTGCAACGGTCATCATGGTCTCGGCGGCGCTTTGCGCCTTGGCGTTGTACCTGGGTGTGCATCTGGACAACCGCTACATGGCCAGTCTGTCCATTGCAATCGGGATAGGCATGTCGTCCATGCAGATCCCGGCGATCTTCACCTTGCTCCAAAGCTTGGTGCAGGCCCAGTCCATTTCATCCGCTGCTGGTGTACTCAATGGTGTTGCAGTCGGCTTCGGTGCCCTGTCGCCCGTATTGATTGGCCTGAGTAGCCATCTGAGTGGCGGGTTCGACGCGGCGTTCTACCTGATGATCGTCATCGTGCTCACGGGCGGTGGGCTGGCGGCGATCCTTGCCAGGCACCGACTTTGAATTCACATGCAGTTCGCTCGCCGACGTGGATGAGCACCTCTACAACAATAACAACAAGGAAAATCAATGATGCGCTTCGCTGTAGCGTCGACGCTGGCCCTGTCATTTGTATGCGCGTCAGTACCGGCAGACGAACCTGGCCCCGGCGGCTTCTTAGCAGACGCCAAGGCCAACCTGAACCTCAGAACATTCGGTTTCCGAAACGATAACCTCGACGGTACCGGTGCCCCTTCCCGGACAGAAGAGTGGGCACAAGGCTTTGTGGTGAAATTCCAGTCTGGTTTCACACCTGGCGGCATCGGATATGGGCTCGACGCTCTGGGTCTGGCAGGCGTGACGCTCGATAGCGGGCAGGGTCGGCATGTTGGCAGCTCGATGATACCGAGCGACGACGGTCGAGCCACGAAGACCTGGGCACGCCTTGCGCCCACGTTCAAGGCGCGCCTGGCCAGCACCGAACTGCGCTATGGTGCGCTTGTACCGCAACTTCCGGTACTGATGGCCAATGACGGTCGGGTGCTGCCGCAAACCTTCGAAGGGCTGCAAATCAGCTCTGAGGCCTTTGACCGACTGTTGCTGACCGGCGGGAGAATTACCCGCGCGGTGGGGCGCGGATCCACTGACCGGACCGGTTTATCTGTGGCAGGCGCTACCCGGCAATCTGACGCCTTCTATTATGGCGGTGCAGATTGGGCGGTGGACGATGCACTCAAGGCGCAGTACTACTTCGCCAGGCTCGATGACTACTATCTGCAGCATTTCTTTGGCGCAATTCATCATCTGCAACTGGGGGAGTCCAGCGAAATGATCACCGATGCCCGCATCTTCAGCACGCGCTCATCGGGTGCCAACAGCACTGCGGCAGGTCGGGCCGGCGGATATGTCGTCGGCGGTTATACCGAGGGCGATACTGGTGAAATCGACAACCGGACCTGGTCGATCAGCAGCGAGTATCGGCATGCGGGGCATGCACTGATGATCGGCTACCAGGTGGTATCCAGCGGCAGCAACTTCGTCCAGCCCAACCAGGGCAGCCTCGAAGGCAAAGGTGCTGGAGGCGCCAGTACCTACCTGCTGACCGACCGTTTCATTCAAGGCTTCAACCGCGCTGGGGAGCGAACGGCATTCGCCCAGTATGGGTTCGACTTTGCTGCAGTCGGGGTTGTTGGGTTGAAGGCCTCGGTGATGTACCTCAAGGGTACGGGTGCGGACACCTTGGGTGGGGGCTCGGCTGCGGAGTGGGAACGCGACCTGGGTGTGGACTATGTGATTCAGGGCGGGCCCTTGAAAGGTGTCGGCTTGGGTTGGCGCAACGCGATATCGCACAGCGAGCTGTCGCGTAATCAGGATCTCAATCGTGCCTTCTTGACCTATACCCTACCATTGCTGTGACCCCGCCGGACCGGCCGGGTGCAAGCTGATTCACAGCCCGGCGCGAATCTGACGTATCGGGGGAACGGCATTCAGGGCCTTTGCGCTCGCGCCTCCAATTGTGCTGCGGACTGAGCCGCGCGTTGCAGCAGGGCAGTGTCCATACCGCGTAACGTTCCGTTCTGTTTCAGGAGGTTGCCACCGACCATCACCGTGCGCACGTTTTCCGGTCGGGCTGAGTACACCAGCAGCGCCGCCGGATCCCCTCCGGCGAAACCTGCCAGGTTGACATCGTCGAGGGCTATGATCTGCAAGTCAGCACGCTTGCCTGGGGTGATCGAGCCGATTTCATCACTGAGGCCCAGTGACTCGGCGCCGCCGTGGGTCGCCAGCCGCAACAGGGCGCGAGGGTCCGGTGCCGCTTCACTGCGCAGTCCACCACTCCAGGTCAGGGCCGCCAGGCGAAGGCTGGCGAACATGTCGGCGCTGCCTGCCAGCGCATTGCCGTCGATGCCCAGCCCTTGCCGAGTCACGGCGCTGAAATGATCCAGGCGGGTCAGGCCATAGCCCACCCGTTGCTCGCTGACAGGGGTCAGGGCCAGGCTACCGTCAGCTCGTTCCAGCGCTTGCAGCTGTTCCGGCGTGGCATCGGTGGCGTGCACCAGGGTAAGGTCGCGATAAAGATAGCCACGTTGGATCAGCGCGTCGAACATGGGCTTTGCTTCACCACTGACATGCACCTGGATCGGCAGCTTCAGGCGTCGAGCGGTATCGTACTCGCGCTGACGCATCGCCCAGTTGTCGGCGTCGTCGCGATTGCGGGGCAGGCGCCACGCCAAGCCCAAATGCACGAGGGCATCGGCATCCTGCCGTTGCGCAAGCGCCTCGAGCTGTTTCAGGTCAATGGAGTGCCGCGTGGTCTTGTCGGGGCCGCCGTAGAACAGCGTGGCGCGGATGCCTGCGTCCTGCAGTGCGCGCAAGCCTGCCTCGCCGTGGGCAGCAGACAGCACGTTGTCGAAAAAATCACCGGTAGTCGTGATGCCGCCGGCGAGCAGCTCCAGCGCGCCCAGGTGCATGGCGGTGTAGGTATCGTCGGCAGTCATCTGCGCCGCCAGGCGCGAGCTGACGGCAAAGAACTGGCCTTGTTGATTCCTGAATTGTCCGCGCATGGTCGTGACGTACAGGTGGTTGTGCGCATCCACGAAACCTGGCAGCACGATCTGGCCTCGGGCATCCACACGGCGTGCATCAGCGGCCTGCAGATCGCGCCCGACCGCCACGATGCGGCCGTCCCTTACCAGCACGTCGCCTTGCTCGATATCGCCCAACGTCGGATCCATCGTCATGACTCGCCCCCCCTGTATCAATATGGCTGACGAGGGCTCTTTCGCGGCTGCCAGGTGCCAAGGTGAGCCGAGCAGCAGCACAAGTGCGACTATCGATGATTTCATGCGTGTCATCCTTTCGTTGAAGTGAACAGCGATCCTTAATACTCCGTGTGCAGTTGCATGGCTGCGCCGAGGGTGCTCCTGGCCCGCGCTACCTGATCCGCCTGAACGGCAGGTGCTGCGTTACCCCAGCTGTTGCGCACATAGGTGAGGACAGCGGCGATATCTTCGTCATTCAATTTCCAGTCGAATGAAGGCATCCCGGCACCGGTCAGGTTGTGCTCGGTCGCCACTGCCTTGCCGCCTTTGAGCACCGTGGCGATCAGGTTCGAACCGCTGGGCGTGCGCACGCCAGGGTTGTCGGCGAAGGCGGTCACCATGCCGTTGATGCCTTCGCCTTTCACGTTATGGCAGGCCATGCAGTTGTACTCGTAGACCCGCGAGCCGCGCTGCATGACCGGGTCGCTGGCGGCCAAGGGCTGCGGTGGCTCGGCACCGGAACCAGGCAGCGACTTGAGATACTCGGCGATGGCGGCCAAGTCCTGATCGGTGAGGTGCTGGGTCGAGAACTCGACCGCTTCCCCCATGGGCCCGGATGCGATCGCCTGGTGGTTCGCCCCCGTTTTCAGGTAAGCCTGGATCTGTTCACTGCTCCAGTTGCCCAGGCCCCGATAAGCATCGTTGGTGATCTCCGGGGCGTAGCTGCCGAGCAGCTCGGCACCCTGCAGGTACTGGCCGGTATCGCCGCCGAGGAGGTTCTTCGGGGTGTGGCAGGCGGCGCAGTGGCCTGCGCCATCGACCAGATAACGGCCACGGTTCCACTGCGCAGATTGTTCAGCCTGCGGTACGAACGGTTTGTTGTCGAAATGCAGCAGGTTCCAACCGAGCAGGCTCAGCCGAATATTGTAGGGGAAGCCGAGTGTGTTGGCTGGGGCTGTCTGCCTGACTGGCTGCAAGGTGCGCATGTACGCCCACAAGTCATGCATGTCGGCATCGCTGATATTGATGTAGGCATTGTAGGGCATGGCTGGGTAGAGCAGTTGCCCGTCCTTGTGCCGGCCATGGCGCACCGCACGGAAGAAGTCACGCTCTGTCCAGTTGCCGATACCGGTGCTGCGCTCGGGGGTGATGTTGGTCGAATAAAGGGTGCCAAATGGGGTTTCCAGGCCATAGCCGCCTGCGTAGGCTTGGCCGCCTGGCACCGTGTGGCAGGCGGCGCAGTCTGCCTGCCGCGCCACGTAGGCGCCTCGGGCTGCGGTAGCGGCGTCAACGGGCGTGGCATCGGCGGCTACCACCCGATCATCGGCGACATTGACCGCGGTCGTGTTGCCATTGACCAGTAAGGCTACGCCCAAGCCTGCCAGCGCCACCACCGACAGCGCTGTCAATATGTTCTTCTTTTTCATCGGGTCATCTCACGCCTGTACCAGCGGGCCGGGGTTTTTCATGTACTGCTCGATGATGGCTTTGGCCGTCCACAACGCCAGCGCGCCAATGGTCACCGTCGGGTTGTAACCACCGTTATTAGGGAACGACGAAGCGCCCAGGACAAACACGTTATGCGCGGCCCAGCATTGCTGGTAGCGGTTCAGGGCGCTGGTGTTAGGGTCGGTGCCCATGACCACGCCGCCGTTGGTGTGGGATGAATCGTTGGCGCGGAATGGGGTGTAATGGTCGGCGGCGAAGTTGTAGGACTCTATGCGCGTGCCACCCACCTCACGGGCGATCCGCTCGCATTGCGTGCGGATGAACTCGCCCGAGCGCTGATCGTTGAGGTTGTAGTCGAAGGTCATGCGCATCAATGGCCGGCCGTAATTGTCCTTGTAGGTCGGGTCAAGGTCGAAATAGCACGCCTCATGCGCATAGCTGGTGCCCTGGCCCTGGATCATCGCCCAGTTCTGGTAGCTATGGCGGAACGCCTGCTTCCAGCCTTTACCCCAGGCCGGGGCGCCCTTGGGCAGCACGCCCGCCATGCCGATGGGCAAGCCACTGTTGGACAACGACTGGATGCCGGCCCCACCGATGAAACCGAGGCCGCTGTGGTCGAAGTTGTCGGCATTGAAGTCGTCGATCTGGATGGCCAGGCACCCGGTGTTCATGAACGGGTTGAGGTGTTCGTTCTCGAACCACAGGTAGGCATAGGAGAGCGTCTGGAAACTGTAGTTGCGGCCAATCACGCCACGACCAGCGCGTGGATCATAAGGTTCGCCGATCCCCGACAGCAGCATCAGCCTGACGTTGTCCAGCTGGTAGGCGGCGACAATCACGATATCGGCCGGTTGTTCGCCGCGCTGGCCGTGCTTGTCGACGAAGCTGACGCCAGTGGCAGTCTTGCCATCTGCAGACTTGTTGATGTGCAGCACTTCGGTTTCGGTCAGCAGTTCGAACGTGGGGTGGCGCATCAGCGCCGGGACCACGCAGGCATTAGGGCTGCTCTTGGACCAGTTGCCACAGCCGAACAGTTGGCAGTAGCCGCAATAGGTGCACGGCCCCATGCGCACACCCAGGGGATTGACGTAGGCTTGGGAGATCGTGCCTGCGGGCACCGGGAAGGGGTGATAACCCATCTCGCGGGTCTTCTGGCTGAAGATGTCGTTCCAGTGGCTGGGCACCAGGGGCGGAGTCGGGAATTCGCGGCTGCGGGAACCCTCGAATGGGTTGCCGCCCGGCATTACCTCGCCCTGAATCACGCCTGCCTTGCCGCTAGTGCCGGCAATGCGCTCGAATCGATCATAGAACGGCTCGAGCTCTTCATAGGTCACGCCCCAGTCCTGAACCTGCAAGCCGGGCACCAACTGCTGCTTGCCATAACGCTCGATCGTCTTGCTGTAGGGTTGGAAGTCGAACGGATTGAAGCGCCACGATGCCGCCGCCCAGTGTGTTCCGGCGCCGCCGACGTTGTTGCCCAGGGTCAGGTTGCTCCATTCACGCACCGGCAGCGCCACCTGGCGGGCATTGTTACGAACGGTATAGGTCTCGAGGCTGGGCGGCTGGAGAATTTCCTTGCGCGTCGCCCAGCGCAGCTCATCGGTATCTACAGACGGTGGGAAATCGCTTGCGGTATCGCGCCAGGCGCCGCGCTCGATGGCGACGACCTTCAGGCCTGCCCTGGCCAGTTCTTCGGCAATGACCGAGCCGGACCAGCCGAGGCCGATGATGACTGCATCTGCTTTGGGTCTTGTTGTTGTCATGGTGCTTCCTTGCGCGCAGCCAGCTGCCGACCGGCATGCGGCTGGCGCGTTAGGGTTGAAAGGGAATTTCAGCTGGCCCGATCGAGCAGGCTTACCGGCTCCAGGTCCAGCGGCTGGCCTTTGCGGTGGATGTACGGGCGATAGTCGTAACGGGCTCCGGGGAAGCCGATCAGGCGCCAGCCAACCATGTCAAGATTGCCGCCGTACATCGGGTCTGCGAGGTAGCCTTCGCGAACGTTCTGCAGCAACAATGCAAAGAACTCGGCACTGATTGCGGCGGGCAAGCGTGAGTCAGCACTTTCCATTGCCTTCAGCAGGGCATCCTGCTGGTCTGCAGGGAGTTCGCTGAACGGTTGGCCGTGTTGCCGTTGGCAATACTGGCCCAAGTACTCCAGGCCCGTGCGGTAGCGCTGCGCTGGCGTCTGTGGGAATTGCGGCCCTTGTTCGGGCGTGCCCTGGCTGTATGGGCCAAGTCGATAAGTACTGGCTGCCTGGCCATAAGGGCCGGAAAGCTGGCGGTCGATGAAGATTACGCAGCCGGCCTGGCTTGCGCTCATGCCCAGCTCGTCTTCCGGGATCAATCGATCGAAAAGGGCTGCAACTTCCCTTGCTTCAGCATCGGTCAGGTAGGTCAGGCCACCGCCCTTGGCGGGCAGGGGCAAGGCATCGGCGCGGGTGCCGGTGGCAGTGTGGGGGGCAGTAGCCAATACACCGGCGCTGGCGCTAGCCATTGCGCCAAGGGCGCTCAGTTGAACGAGTGATATCAGCGCTTCACGTCTGTTCATGTCCATCATCCTCAGGACGCGCGTTCACCAAAGCCCGTGCAGGCACACCGCGCTTGGGTGAGGCATGAATTGTTGTTATGAGCACAGCGCAGAGGGACTCGACGCTGGCGGGCCGAGTCTATTGGCGGCTGCGCAAATCGCGCCACGGCCTTTTTGACGGGTTTCCCTCAAGATTTTCACGCGCTACTCTGGCGCCACTTCAACAATCGATCACGGGTGGGGTGGGGCAAGCATGGCTGCACAAGGCAAGGAACAAGCGCGTACGGCAGTCACCTTGAGTGATGTGGCGCGCCTGGCAGGTGTGGCGCCGATGACCGTTTCGCGCTACCTGAACCAGCCGGACGCCGTACGCGAAGCGACCCGCCTCAAGGTGCGACGGGCCATCGAGCAAACCGGTTATGTGCACAACCGCCTGGCGGGTTCGCTCAAGTCAAGTCGCACGCGCCTGGTCGCCTTGGTGGTGCCTATGGTGACCAACCCGCTGTTTTCCGACACCTTCCAGGCGATCAACGAGCGGTTGGCGAAGGCGGGTTACCAGGTGCTGCTTGGGGTGTCCGGGTACCAGAGCCAGCAAGAGCAGGATCTGCTCGAGGTGATCCTGAGCCGCCGTCCGGACGGCATCATCCTCACCGGTACCATGCATACCACCGCCAGCCGTAACCGCTTGCGTGCAACGGGCGTACCGGTGGTGGAAACCTGGGACCTGTCGGATGAACCCATCGACATGCTGGTCGGCTTCTCCCATGAGCGGGCCGGCCGCGAGGTCGCTCGCACGTTGGCCGGCCAAGGTTATCGGCGTTTTGCCCTGTTTGCGGTGGACGATCCACGCGGGCTGCGCCGGGCCGACAGCTTTGTCGCTACCCTGGCCGAACAGGACATTGGCGATGTGTATCGCCAGACCTGGCAGGGCTTGCCGGCGCTGGAGCAAGGCCGTGTCGGCCTCAGGCAATTGCTGCGTGAGAACCCTGGCGAGCAGGCTCCCTGGATGGTGGTGTGCACTTCCGACACGATTGCCCAAGGCGTCCTGACCGAGGCGGCAGCGCGCGGCCTGCGGGTGCCGGAGCAACTCGCGGTGATGGGTTTCGGAGATATGGCCTTTGCGGCACATACTTTCCCTGCATTGTCCACGGTGCGGATTGACGGCAAGCTGATGGGGGACACGGCTGCAGGTCTGCTGCTGGAGCGGCTGGCTGGCGTGGAGCAAGCGCAAACCACGGTCGATATCGGCTTCAGCCTGGTACACCGTGACAGCACTGCCAATACCGCTGGTGAACGTTAACATCCATCCATTTGGCAAATAATTTTCCCGAGGCTCTTGTCGTTCTTACAGCGATGCGATAGGTTTTTTAGCAGAAATGGTAACGATACCATTTGCTGAAAACGACTCAGGACAAGAACAATGTCGAAGATTACCTGCGTTAGAACCCTGCGCCTGCCCGAACGCCCCAAGCTGGTTTGGCTGGAAATTGAAACCGATGAAGGCCTGACAGGCTTGGGTGAAACCTTCCGTGGTGCCGCCACGGTCGAGGCTGCCGTGCACGAGTTGATCGCCCCCGGCCTGATCGGCCGCGACTCGCGGCAGATCGAAGCGATTTCCCTCGAGCTGACCACCCCTTACATCGGCTACCACAGTGCCAGCGCGGAAATCCGCGCGGCCAGCGCCGTTGACATCGCCCTGTGGGATCTCAAAGGCCAGCGCCATGGTGTACCCATTCATGAAGCGCTCGGCGGTGCCTGCCGCGAGCGCATCCGTGTGTACAACACCTGCGCCGGCTACGAATTCAATACCCAGCAAGGTGCACGACGAGAAATCACCACGGCCGACCGCGCCCAAGGTCCTTACGACGATCAGCTGGCTTTTCATCGTGATGCCGGTGCGTTGGCCATAAGCCTGGTCGAAGAGGGCTATACGGCCATGAAGATCTGGCCGTTCGACCAGTTCGCCCGCCAGGCCGGCGCTAACAGCATCGGCCTGGAGGAGGTGCGCAAAGGCTGCGAGGCGTTGCGCCAGATCCGCGATGCGGTGGGCGACCGCATCGAGATCATGGTCGAGCTGCACAGCTTGTGGGACAGCACAGCAGCCCTGCGTATCTGCCAGGCGCTGGAAGCCTTCGATGTGTACTGGGTCGAAGACCCTCTGTGCAAGATGGACGATGCCCGCGCGCTAGCCGACCTGCGCAACCGCACCCGTGTACCCGTTTGCGCCAGCGAAACGCTGGGAGGGAGTACGGCGTACCGTGATCTGCTCAATGCGGGGAGCCTCGACTATCTGATGCTTGACCTGGTGTGGTGCGGAGGCTTTACCGAAGCGCGCAAGATTGCCGCGCTGGCCCAGGCCTACAACAAGCCGCTAGCCCCCCACGACTGCACCGGGCCGGTTGCTTTGTTCGCGGGGTTGCATCTGGGGTTGCATGCCCCTACCGGGGTGCTGCAGGAAGTGGTCAGAGCGTCGCTGGCCACCTGGTACGGCGACCTGGTAACGCAGTTGCCGCGTATCGAGGCAGGCCATGCCCTGGCGCCGCAAGCGCCCGGCCTGGGTACCGCGCTGCGACCTGAAGTGCGCAAGCGCGCGGATGCCATCGTGCGTGAAACTACCGCCCATTGACCTACCGGCGGCGGCTGCCACTAGCCGCCACGCTGATGGGGTATCGAGAATACAATGAAAAAAATACATTCTCTGCGCCGTTACATCGCCGAGCATCGGCGCCATGAAGTCATCGCTTTACTGTTCGTGATGATGATCATCAACCAGGGCGACCGTGCCACGCTGTCCATCGCCGGCGCGAGCCTGGCTGACGAAATGGGCCTGGGCCACGCCCAAATGGGCTGGCTGTTCTCCGCTTTCGCGTGGGCCTACATGCTGCTGCAACTGCCGGGCGGCCTGGCCATCGATCGCTTTGGCAGCATACGCGTGCTGGGCCTGGCCATTGTTGCCTGGTCGGTGTTCACCGGCTTGATCGGGACGGTGGCCATGATGCCCGTGGGGCTGGCCTTCTTCGCCGTGTTCGCCTTGCGTTTTCTCGTAGGGGCGGCGGAGGCGCCTTGTTTCCCGGCCAACAGCAAGATCGTGTCGATGTGGTTCCCCACGGCGGAGCGGGGCACGGCCACGGCCATCTTCAACTCATCACAGTACTTTGCCGCCGTTGTGTTCACGCCTCTTCTGGCATGGATTTCGACACGGTGGGGGTGGCCGTGGGTGTTCTACGTGATGGGCGCCGCCGGGGTCGCCATGGGTGTGGTGTTCATCCGCCGTATCAAGGCGCCGGTCGAGCATCCGTCCCTTGCACCGGTGGAACTGCAGACGATGCAAGCCGGTGGCGCCAGCCTGCGTGAACATACTGGCAGCCGTGCGCCGCAACAGGGCTGGCGCGACACCTGGACGCGGGCCCGGAGCCTGCTGAGCCAGCGCATGTTCCTGGGTATTTACCTGGCGCAGTTCTGCATCAGCACGTTGACGTTCTTCTTTCTTACCTGGTTCCCGGTGTACTTGGTGCAGCAGCGCGGGCTCTCGCTACTGGATGCCGGCTTGCTGGCGGCAGTGCCAGCTATCTTCGGCTTCATCGGCGGCATCACCGGCGGCATGCTGTCCGACTGGATGCTGCGCAAAGGGCTGTCGCTGACCCTGGCGCGCAAGCTGCCGATCTTTATCGGCATGACCTTGTCGATGAGCATGATCCTTTGCAACTACGTATCAACCGACTTGCTGGTGGTGCTGTTCATGGCCCTGGCGTTCTTCGGCAAAGGCGTGGGGGCGTTGGGCTGGGCGATCATCGCCGACGTTTCGCCCAAGGGCAGCATCGGCATGAACGGGGCGATCTTCAACACCTTTGGCAGCCTGGCGGGCATCGTAACGCCCGTTGTGATCGGCTATATGGTGCAGTCAATGCAGTCGTTCAATGGTGCCTTGGTGTATGTCGCGTTGAATGCCGTTGGCGCGTTTGTCAGCTATCTGTTCGTCGTCGGCCCGCTGCGTCGGCCGGACGATGCCCCGCCCGCATCCGGTAACAGTCAGGACAAGCCTTCGTTGAACACTGTCGGCGCGCATTGATAGCCCGTCGGACCATGATGAAAAGGACAACAACAATGATTACTTCAAGGAGCTTCACCCGTACCCTTCGCACTGCTGGTCTTGCGCTCGGGCTGTCCTGCGTTTCGTTGGCGCAGGCATATGATATTCCTTCCAGCGGCCAACCGTTGATCGAAGTCGCCAAGCTGGACTGGCTCTGCAACGCCGTAGCCTTGACCTCCGATGGCCGCCTGTTCGTCGGTTTGCCGCGCTGGCCGGGCTTCGAGAAAACCCCTTCGATCGCCGAGGTGCTGCCCGACGGCAGCCTCAAACCGTTCCCGGGCGGGCAATGGAATGAGTGGGCACCCGGCAAACCCAGCGCCCAGGCGCTGGTCAAGATCAACACCATTCACATCTTTGACGACGATACGCTTTGGGCTATCGACCAGGGTGAGGATGCCGGGCCCAAGGGCATCAACCCGGGCCAGAAGATTCTCCAGTTCGACACCCGCAGCGGCAAGCTGCTGCGCTGCATCAGCCTGCCTGAAAAGGTGCTGCCGGCCGGCGCCAACCTCAATGACCTGCGCCTGGACCGCGAGCACGCCTACATCACCGACTCGGGGCTTGGCGCGATCATCGTCGTCAACTTGCGCACAGGTGATGCCGTGCGCCGCCTGGCTGGGCACCCTTCGACCCAGATGAACCCCGAGCGGCGGCCGTTTGGCGAGAACGGCCAGCCGCTGCTGCTGGCCGATGGCAGTGACCACCAGGTGCATTCCGACCCCATCGAGTTGAGCCCGGATGGCCAGTGGCTGTACTACCAGCCGCTGAGCGGGCCATTGTGGCGCGTGCCGACCGAGGCGCTGCGCAACACCCGGCTGAGCGAGGCGGCGCTGGCTGAAAAAGTCGAATTCGTCTACGACACCAGCCCGCTGACCGGCACCGCGATGGACAGCGCAGGGAACCTCTACTTCGGCGAGTACGACAAGCCAAGGGTGACAGTGCTGAGCCCGGACGGCAGCTTGCGTGTCGTTGCCCAGGATTCGCGCCTGTGGAACCCCGATGCGATGATCGTCAGCGATCAGCGCCAGCTGTACATTCCGGTGCCACAGAGCGCGCGCATGGCTTCCAACCGCGGCCCCGGTGGCCAGGATGCGCTGGTCAAGCCGTTCATGATCTACAAGGTCCAGTTGCCAGATGATCTCGGTGCCCGCGCGCACGTGCCGGCAGTAGCAGGCAAGCCGATGGCGACTGCCGAGCGCTGATCAACCGAGCCCTGGCGGTTCAACCGCAGGGCCCACCCCAAACCCTTCGCACAATACGCGATTGCCAAGGCGCGCGCAGGTTGCGCTCGCCTGCAGAAAAACCTTTTCGCCAGCCCTGTGCAGTGAGCACAGGTCGTAAACCCAAGGAGATGTCCCCATGAAAACAACAATGACCATGGCTGCTTTGTCCCTCGCTTTCAGTGTTGCTACCACCTCAGCGGTTCATGCCGCGGACGGCACCAGCCCGTCGGTAGTTGCCCAGCAGAACCTGTCAACCGCAGCCGCGTTGCAGTTGGCGCAGAAAGCCACCGACATCGCCCGCAGCCGTGACATGAAAATCTGCATCGCCGTGACCGACGCTGACGGCCACCTGCTGGCATTCACCCGGATGCAGGGTGCTTATGCGGGCTGCGTTGAAGCATCGATCGCCAAGGCCAAATCCGCCGCTCGCTTCGCCATCGATACCATTACTTTCTATGACCTGGCGCGCAAGGAAAACCTGGCCATCGGCACCATTCCCGGCATCCTGCCTGCCGTGGGCGGTGTGGTGATCAAGCACGCCGACAGCGTCGTCGGCAGTGTCGGCATCAGCGGTGCAACCGACCTTACTGAGCAGCAGCTTGCCGTGGATGTTGCCGCGAGCCTGCGCTGATCCACATGGCCTCTTGTTCCGAGCAGGCACCAGGAGGCCAACACCCATCTTCATAGAGGCATCAGTCATGAGCTTGAATTCAAAACTGAGGGCGGTGGCGCGCCTGCCATTGCTCTGTTGTGTCACGGTGCTAGCCATGCCTTGGGCTGCTGCGTCCGAAGGGGCGCTACGCGGTACGCAAACGCTGTCACTGCAAGGCGCCTCGGCGCTGCTCGACAAGGCAGTAGCGGCCGCACACCAGGAAGGTGTGCACCCCTGCATTGCGGTGACAGATGCCAGCGGCTACCTGCTCGCCTTCAAACGCATGGATGGCGCCGCCCCAGGCTGCGTTGAGGCGGCGATCAGAAAAGCCAATTCGGCAGCGATCAACGATGTGGACACCGTCGTGTTCTACGACCTCGCACGCAAGGAAAACCTGCAGCTGGGCAGCATTCCCGGGATCCTCCCCGCCGTGGCGGGCGTAGTGGTACGCCAGCACGGTCAAGCGGTTGCTGCACTGGGTGTTGCCGGCGGCGCCAGTGATGCCCAGGAACAACGCTTCGCCACCGACCTGGTGCGGGCCTTTGAAAAGACGCTGCCTACCGCCATTGCCGACCGAGGCCAGCCATGAACAACCCGTTGCTTACCCTGGATAATGTCGACGGCGCCTATGCGCGCGACTATAACGTCCTCAAACCCTCGCAGGTGCCGAACGCGCTCGGCGTGGCAGGCTTGGCGGCAACGCTGCTCGCTTCGATCTACTGCGGTTGGGTCGATCGTTCCTTGCCTGATTTCGCGGCCTGGTCCAGCACACTGTGGATGTGTGTGGCCTTGTTCAGCGCCGCGGTCATCACACCTCGGGTATTCGTCCCCGGGTTCCTGCTGTCGCTGCTGCCATTCCTGATCGCCTGGCGGGTCGCCGCCATGACCGATGCCCGGGTAATGGTGTGGGTAGCCAGCGTGGCAGCAGTACCCTTGTGTCTGCAGTTCGTGGACTGCGTGGTCAGTGACTTGCGCCGGGACCGCGGCAAAGCGACGGCTTGGCTTGGGACCTTTTTGTGGCAGGCGACGTTGGTGCGCCTGTATTTCGGCCTCAACGAGCTGTGCCACAGTTCAGAGAAAATTTTCGCCGGGCTTGACTGGTTTCATCGGCTGGAGGCCGGCTTCCAAGGCTTCGGCCTCGGTGAAACAGCGGCTGCTTTTGTTGTGCTCGGCGGCCTGATCGAGTTGGCATGCGCCATCAGTGTGGGGCTTGGGCTATTTGCCCGGCTCGGCGCTGCGCTCAGCCTGATTTACTTCCTGGTGGCCACGGTTGGATTCGGCGGCGAATGGAGCCGCGGATATGCCTGGGCCTCTCCTGGAGGAGGCGGCTGGGAGTATGTCATGCTGCTGATGGTCGTTTTCGCAGGCGTGTTGTTTACGGGGGCCGGTAAGTTCTCGCTCGACGGCTGGCTGATGCGTAGCGGATGGATGCCACGGCGCCTGCTGCCACTGGCAGTCAATAGCCAGGGCATCGATCGCTAGATGCTGAGGGAGATCGCCCAGCCCTTTGGCTGACGCGGTCCCTGTGGGAGCGGCCGTGGCCGCGAACACCGGCGCAGCCGGTGCCATGTACCGAGTTGGCTTCTTCGCGGGCACGCCCGCTCCCACAGTGTCCTTGCAAATTCAAACAGTTATATAGAGTCCTATGAGAGTAGGCGAAACACGACTGCCATGGCAGACTGCGCGGTTTTGGTAACGGGATGTTTCGCCATGGACAAGACTGATCGTCGTCAACGCATGGCCGATGTTGCTGAGCGGGCGGGCGTCAGCCTTAGCACCGTCGACCGTGTGCTCAACGAGCGCGGCAGTGTTTCCGATGCCAAGCGGCGCAAGGTCCTGCAAGCTGCTCAGGCGCTTGGGCTGAAACGGCTTCTACCCTCTGCCGTACACGGGCTGTTGCGCTTTGACCTGGTGCTGGTCGACAGCACGACCGATCATTTCAAACGTTTGGCTGCGGCATTTGCCCGACAGGCCCAAATGCACCGGTCCCGCCTGGTGCTGCAACGGCATACCTGGCAGGAGCGAGCTCCCCAGCAACTGCCAGAGCTCATCAATCATCCCAAAGTCCCGCGTCAGGGGCTGATCGTGGTTGCCCAAGACACTCCCCAAGTGCGCGAAGCCTTGCGCGCACAAGTGGCCGCCGGCGTGCCGGTCGTATTGCTGACCACCAGCCTGCCGGAACTTGCCGGCACCCGCTACGTAGGGATCGATAATCACGTCGCTGGCCGGGCTGCCGGCCGTCTCATGAGCCAATGGGTACGGGGTCGCGAGGGCAGGGTGGTGCTATTGACCAACTCGTTGCTTTATCACGCCCACCAGCAACGTGTACAAGGTTTTCTTGAGGTCATGGCCGAACAGGCGCAGCACGTTGAAGTGGTGGGGCCGATCGAATGCTTCGACAATGACGACCTCAATGCCACGAAGATGAACAAGCTTCTGCAGCAAGGTCAGCTCTGCGGGCTTTACAGCACTGGCAGCGGGTCGGCGGGGGTTGGCCGGGCCCTGGCAAGGCAAGCTCAGCGCCCTGTGTGGATTACCCATGAGGCTACCGCCGCGCATGCAGCCATGTTGCGTGAAGGGCTGCTGTCTCTGGTACTCGATCAGGACCCTGAGGGGCAGGCTGAAGCAGCGATTCAGCAGTTGCTTTACGCCAACGGCGACCTCAACGCTCCCCCCCAGGTGCGCCCGCAGTTGCGCATCGTGATCGATGAAACCCTCGAAGAGCCGCACTCGATGAGCGTTTTGACGTAAACACGTCAAAGCCTTGATGGCGTGGCGCATTGACGCACCCTAGAATTGCGCCGCCGTCGTCAGTAGGCCAACCGGAGCATCCGGTTAGCGCCGTGCTTTTTCGTTTCCCCGCCTGATTTTTCATGCCCTGGTGAGCACACGTGTGCCTGCCATGTGATGTCGTGCGCGCGAAAAAACGCAACCTGTCGCACGGTCCCCGTGATTGTCGATAAGGAGAACTCCATGAAACGTAGGGACGCCTTGCGTTCAATGGGCGCGTTGTTTGCCGCTGCCGGCCTTGCCAAAGTCGGTGCAGTGGAACTCAAGTCAGTGCCGCCAGAAACCGGCCTGACCCGCGAGATGCTGCCATCCCCGGTCATGAGCGGTGGCCAGGGCAATGTCTTCAAGGGCCAGGCGCGCGCCACCCTGACGGCCGTGTTCGACCGTCTGATCCCCCACGACGAGCTGGGCGCTTCCGCCAGCGAGGCCGGCTGCGTCGACTACCTCGATGCGCAGATGAACGGGCCTTATGGCGAGTCGAAAGACTTGTACCTGGACCAGCCGCTGCGCGCCGATGAATCACAACTGATGGGCCTGACCATCAGCCTGCGCACCCGCCGCGACTACACACTGGCCGGCCTCGACTTCATTGACCGGCACGCCCGCCAACTGCATGGCCGTGCCTTTGCCGAGCTCGACGGCGAGCAGATGGACGCAATCCTGCGCCAACTGGATGAAGGTCGCCTGGACTGGGAAGGCGCCGGTAGCGGCAGCCGTTTGTTCGAATTCCTGCTGCTCAGCGTGCGCGAAGGCTATTTCGCCGACCCGCTCTACGGCGGCAATCGCGGCATGGTCGGCTGGAAGCTGGTTGGTTTCCCCGGCGCCCGTTACGACTACCGCCAGTACATCGACCGTCGCGGTCAGAACCTGGGCCTGGAGCCCATCAGCCTGATCCCGGTGAGCTGAGGCCAGAGGAAAACAATATGGCAATTACACGTAAAAAAGCTGACGTGGTGATCGTCGGCCTGGGTTGGGCCGGCTCGTTGATGGCCGACGAACTGACCCGCGCCGGGCTGGAAGTGGTCGCCATCGACCGCGGCCCGTGGCTGGACACCTCCACCGACACGCCGCCAGCCGTTGACCCCGACGAACTGCGCTGGACCATCCGCCGCGAACTGCTGTTGCAACCAGGCGACTATACGCTGACGTTCCGTAACCATTCCGGCCAGACAGCCGTGCCAACCCGCGAACTGAAAGCCTTCCAGATGGGCAAGTCGGTGGGCGGCGCAGGCTTCCACTGGGCAGGCATGGCCTGGCGCTTCTCGGAGTGGGACTTCCGCGTGCGTTCGGCGACCATCGAGCGCTACGGCGCCAGCAAGCTCAAAGGCCTGGAGCACGTGCAGGACTGGGGCATTACCTACGCCGACCTCGAGCCGTTCTATGACCGCTTCGAGCGTATCGCCGGCATCTCCGGCGTCGCCGGCAACCTCAACGGCGAGATCCGCCCTGGCGGCAACCCGTTCGAAGCCCCGCGCAGCCGCGAGTTCCCGACCCCGGCGCTGAAAGATTCGCGTTTGATGCAGATGTACCGCGACAGCACCGCGCAGATGGGCCTGCACCCGTTCTATATTCCGGTAGCGCATGTGGGCTCCGCCTACGTGAACCCGCTGGGTGTGAGCATGGCACCGTGCACCTACTGCGGCTATTGCATGTTCCACGGTTGCGGCAACTATTCGAAATCTTCGCCTCAGGCTTGTGTTATCCCGGCGCTGATGCGGCGCAAGAACTTCACCCTGATCACTCAGGGCTATGTGACGAAAATTCACAAGTCCGAAGACGGCAAGACCGCCACCGGCGTCAGTTACTTTGACGAGCAGGGCCGTGAAGTGGTTCAGCCGGCCGATATCGTCTCGCTGTGCTCGTTCACCTACGACAATGCCCGTTTGATGCTGCTCAGCGGCATCGGCCAACAGTACGACCCGGTCAGCCAGACCGGCACCATCGGCCGTGCCTACAACTACCAGACCTGCGCCGGTGCGCACGTATGGTTCGAGGACGAAACCCTCAACCCGTTCATCGGTGCCGGTGGCCTGGGTATCCAGGTGGACGATTACAACGGCGACAACTTCGACCACAGCCAGCTCGATTTCATCGGCGGGGCAGGGTTGCTGACAGTCTCGCGCGAAGGTATGCCGATCGGTCGCGCCGGCCTGCTGCCGCCGGGCAGCCCGCGTTGGGGCAAGGGCTTCAAGCAGACCTACAAGGACAACTACCAGAATTACGGGATTATCTTCGGCCAAGGCACCTCAATGCCTGCCCGTGATGCCTACCTGTCGCTGGACCCGAACTACAAGGACCGTTGGGGCACGCCGTTGCTGCGCATGACCTTTGACTGGAACCAGAACGACCGCAACATGGCCCGCTTCATCGAGCAGCGTGCCGTGGACATTGGCAAGAAGATGGGCGCAAAGCATGTGCACACCTTCAACTCTGCGGCCAAATCCTGGAGCCCGTACGACGAGAACTCCAACCATACGCAGGGCGGCATGATCATGGGCGAAGACCCGCGCACCAGCGCGGTCAACACCTACCTGCAGAGCTGGGACGCGCACAATGTGTTCGTGGTCGGCGCTTCGGCGTTCCCCACCAACGCCGGCTACAACCCCACCAGCACCGTGGGCGCCCTGGCCATCCGCACGGCCCGGGCGATCCATGAGAAGTACCAGCACAACCCCGGTTCCCTGGTGTGAGGCCTGCGATGATCAACAAGAAAAACGCCCTGATCGGCGGCGGCGTGCTGGCCCTGGCCGGCGCCGTGATGCTCGGCCTGGTGATCCAGGCCAATTCTACCGCGCGTTCCGACATGGCCGATGATTCAGTACGCCTGAGCGATTTCCGTTCGCCTGACGCAGCCTTGATCAAGCGCGGCGAGTACGTGATGCGTTCGGCGGACTGCGCGGCCTGCCATACCGCCAAGCACGGTGATTTTGCCGGTGGCTACGTGATCGGTACACCGTTTGGTGACATCCAGTCGTCGAACGTCACGCCTGACCGTGAAACGGGCATCGGCAATTATACCGAGCGCGACTTTTTCAATGCCGTACGCCAGGGGCGGGGCCGGCACGGCATGTTGTTCCCGGCTATGCCGTACACCGACTACACGCGCATGAGCGATGAAGACCTGCATGCCCTGTGGGCATTCTTCAGCACACTTGAACCCAAGGCCCACAAGGTCGACGAGCTGGCGGGCATGAATTTCCCGTTCAACCAGCGCCTGTTGATGGCTGGCTGGAACTGGATGTTCTTCGAGAACAAGCCGTTCGTGCCGGACCCGGCGCAAAGCCCGGAATGGAACCGTGGCCGCTACCTGGTGGACGGTGCAGGCCATTGCGCTGCCTGTCATAGCCCGCGTAACGGGCTGGGCGGGCCCGTGGTCAGCGAAGCGTTGTACGGCGGGCTGGTGGGTACCTGGTTTGCGCCGAACATTACCAATGACCGGCACCTTGGGTTGGGCGACAGCTCGGTGGAGCAGATCGTCGACTACCTGAAAACCGGCAGCGATGGTGTGGCGGTGGCCAGTGGGCCGATGGCCGAAGCCATCGAGAACTCCACGCAGCATTTGACCGATGCTGACTTGCGTGCCATTGCCGTGTACCTGAAGTCGCTGCCTGGCAGCGGGCTGCCGGCACCTCAGGCAATGGCAACCAGTGATGCCCGCATGCAGCGTGGCGGGCAAGGGTACGAAGTGCACTGCTCCGCTTGCCACGGTACTGCGGGTGAGGGTGTGAGCCATATGATTACCGGGTTCGCCGGTAACAAGGCGATCCTGGCCGGCAATACCGATACGCTGACCAGTGTCGTGTTGGGTGGGGCGCGTGCTGTGCATACCCACACCTACGTCACCGGTGCAGGCATGCCGGCGTTCGACTGGAAGCTTAGCGATGGCGAGATTGCCGACATTCTTACCTTCATGCGCAACAGCTGGGGCAACAGTGCAGCGGCGGTGACCGCCGAGGAAGTGGCAAAAATGCGCAAGCAGCTGGATTTGCCCGAGCAGATGCGCGCCAGCGTTCAGTAAACAACCTGTTCCGGCCCATTCGCGGGCACAGCACTGGCCTCAAGGCTGTGGAGGTCTCTGTGGGAGCGGGCTTGCCCGCGAATGGGCCAGAACAGGCAGCACACCAATAACAAAGAGAACATCATGTTTGCTTTCAAATACCGCGCCCTGCTGGTCGCCATGACCTTTGCTCAAACGGCCCACGCAGCCGACCTTTTCGACAGCAATTCCCCTTGGGCCTTGGGCGATTGGAACGGCGTTCGCAGCGACCTGGCAGAGCAGGGCATTGATTTCGAATTCGCCTATGTGGGCGAGATCGGCACCAATCTAGGTGGCGGCTACAACAACGATCGCAGCGCCAGCTACGCCGACCAATACTCGCTTGGCGCGCGCTTCGACCTGCACAAGCTGCTCGGCTGGCACGACGCACGCTTCCAGTTGACCGTCGCCAATCGCAACGGCGACAACATCTCCAACGACCGCGTCGGCGATCCTCGGGTCGGGACTCTCAGTTCGTCCCAGGAGGTCTGGGGACGGGGCTCGCATTGGCGCATGACCCAGCTGTATTACCAGCAGGCCTTCTTCGACCGCCGTCTGGACATCAAGGCGGGCCGCTTCGGCGAGGGCGAGGACTTCAACAGCTTTGACTGCAACTTCCAGAACCTGACGTTCTGCGGCTCGCAGGTCGGTAACTGGGGAGGCATCTGGTACAACTGGCCGATCACCCAGTGGGCCTTGCGTGTCAAGTACCAGCTCGCGCCCGAGCTGTTCGCCCAGATCGGCGTGTACGAGCAGAATCCCTCGAACACCGAGAACGATAACGGCTTCAAGCTCAGCGGCAGCGGCACTGAAGGGGCCGTGGTGCCGGTAGAACTGGTATGGCAGCCGCGCATCGACGGCCTGCCGGGCGAGTACCGCGCCGGTTACTACTACAGCAGCGCCAACGCCAAAGATGTACTGAAGGACGGCAACGGCCAGCCGGCGGTGCTCAGCGGCGCTGCCTACCGCAGTGCATCGAGCAAGCACGGCCTGTGGCTGGGCGCGATGCAGCAGGTCACCCGCGAGGCAGCTGATTCGGCGCGCGGGTTGAGCCTGTTTGCCATGGCAACGATGCATGACAAGAAGACCAGCAAGGTCGACCACTATGTGTCTGTGGGCGCTGTGTACAAGGGGCTGTTCGCTGCGCGGCCCAAAGATGACATAGGTCTGGCGGTGTCCGAAGTGCATGTGAACCCGGCGTACCGGAAGAACGCGGCGCTGACCAACCAGGCCAACGGCGTAACGGATTACGATGACCCTGCTTACCTGCCGGTGCAGGAAACCGAATACAACGCCGAGTTGAATTATGGCGTGCATGTGACCGACTGGCTGACCGTGCGGCCTAACCTGCAGTATGTGCGCCATCCGGGCGGGGTACGGCAGGTCGATGATGCATGGGTAGGTGGGCTGAAGGTCCAGGCAACATTCTGACCGTCATGCTCCGGCTATGCCCTGTGCGTGCTGTCTAGGCGCCAGGGCGCTGTAACTCGACGAACAACCAGTCACGAAAATGTTTGACCGCCTCGGGTTGTCGCTGACGGCGTGGATGCACCAGATAATGCCCGACGATTCGGATCGAGTTGCTCAGCTCCCGCAAAGGGCTCACCAACTGGCCTGTCGCCAACTCGCGGGCAGCCAGCAAGTCGGATTCGATGATCACACCCAGCCCATCCACAGCGGCCGAGATGCTGATCGAGCTGCGGTCGAAAGCCAATGCATAGTTGCGGGGTATGGGCATACCGTTCGCGGTGAACCACTCCCGCCACTGACCCGCCGAGCCGTCGTTCTGGATCAACAGCTGTTTGTACAGGTCCTGGGGGTGGCGGATGTGCTCGGCCAGGGCAGGGCAGCACAAGGGCGTGAGCTGTTCGATATTCAGCGGCGCTATTTCGTGCTGCTGAGCGCCTGGATGGCCATAGACAATGTCGAGATCGAAGTCGTCGTTGTCGAATGTTGCGTAGTTCGTGCTCGCGGAAATATGCAGGTCTATATGCGGATGCTTGTGCATGAAGCCTGCAATCCGGGGTACCAGCCACTGGCTGGCGAATGTAGGCGCCGCATGCACGCGCAACGGCACCGATTTCTCGGCCGTGGCCAGAGTGAACCCGCGGCTCATTTCCTCGAAACCCCGCTGAATATGCTCCAGCAGTAATGCGCCCGCGGCTGTGAGCTCGGTGTGACGCGTATTGCGGATGAACAGCCCGACTCCTGCCGTCGCTTCGAGTTTGCGAATCGCGTGGCTGACCGCGCTCGCGGACAGGTCCAATTCGCGTGCCGCCTCTACAAACGAGCAATTTCTGCCAGCTGCCTCAAACACTCGAATGGCAGGTAACGGTACGCGCTTAAGCCACTTCATAGGTGAATCCTGTTCATTAACCGAGGAATTTAAACCTTTTGTCGCATGCGCATTTTTACACCAAGATCGCGCCACTGCTCAATTCGTTGCAATCAGGAGCATTCGTCCGCCTGACTCATCGATGATTGAAGGTCACCAATGGAGAACAATATGACCGAGTGTTTCAACGAACACCTGGCGCGAATGTCCCAGCATGCCTGGCGCATCCGCCGTTTCGCTTTGCGTATGGGCGAAGTACAGGGGCAAGGGTATGTCGGGCAGGCGCTGGGCTGGGCCGACGTCCTGGCAGTCGCCTACTGCCATGCCATGAACATCCGCCCCGACGAGCCGGAATGGGAAGGGCGTGACCGTTTCCTGCTTTCCCATGGGCATTACGCGATCGCCCTTTACGCAGCGTTACTTGAAGCCCGCATTCTGCCGGAGGAGGAGTTGGAGACCTACGGCTGCGACGACAGCCGCTTGCCGATGTCCGGCATGGCCACCTACACGCCAGGCATGGAAATCTCCGGCGGTTCACTTGGCCAAGGCCTGGCAATTGCCGTCGGCCAAGCGCTGGGTCTGCGGTTGAAGGGCAACCAGGCGTTCGTCTACAACTCGATGTCCGATGGGGAGCTGGACGAAGGTGCGGTGTGGGAAGCAGCGATGTCGGCTGCACACCACAAATTGGGCAACCTGATCAATCTGGTAGACATCAACCGCCAGCAGGCCGACGGTCCATCGCACGACATCCTGCAGTTCGAACCCCTGGTGGACAAGTGGGTAGCCTTCGGTTGGCATGTACAGCGCGTTGACGGCAACGACCTGGCTGCGGTCATTGAGGCCTTCGACATTGCCCGCGCTGTGGCCGATGACAAGCCCCGGGTAATCCTCTTCGATACGTTGATGGGTAAAGGCGTGCCGTTCCTCGAGCAGCGCGACAAGAACCATTTCATTCGCGTCGAACCGCAAGAGTGGCAACAAGCCCTCGCCGACCTGGATCAGATCTACGCGCCAAGGAGCTCCCTGTGACTGCTGCCACGCCCGCCAAACCGAAACTCACGACCTCTTCGATGATGGCTTCCATCGCAGCTGAAGGGCAGCGCACCACCGCGGCGCCGTTCGGTCATGCACTGGTCCGCGAAGCGCAGAAAAACCCGCGCATCGTCGGCTTGACGGCTGACCTCGCCAAGTACACTGACCTGCACATCTTCGCCCAGCGCTATCCGGAGCGCTTCTTCCAGATGGGTATGGCCGAGCAATTGCTGATGGCCGCGGCTGGAGGCATGGCCAAGGAAGGTTTCGTACCGTTCGCCACCACCTATGCGGTATTCGCTACTCGCCGTGCCTACGATTTCATCCACCAGGTGATCGCCGAAGAGCATCTCAACGTCAAGATCTGCGCTGCGCTGCCCGGCCTGACCACCGGCTACGGTCCGAGCCACCAGGCCGCCGAAGACTTGGCAATGATGCGCGCCATCCCGCAGATGATGGTCATCGACCCGTGCGACGCACTGGAGACCGAGCAATGCGTGGCGGCGATCGCCCAGCACCAGGGCCCGGTGTACATGCGGCTGCCGCGCGGCCGCGTGCCGCTGGTGCTCGACGAGTACGACTACCAGTTCGAACTGGGCAAGGCCAAGCTGCTACGCGATGGCAAGGATGTACTGATCATCGGTTCCGGCCTGATGACCATGCGCGCCCTCGAAGTGGCCGAGGCACTGGACAAGCACCGCATCGAAACCGCGGTGCTGCATGTGCCCACCATCAAGCCGCTGGATGTGACGACCATCCTCGAGCAGTGCCGACGCGACGGCCGCCTGGTAGTGATCGCCGAGAATCATAGCCAGATCGGCGGGCTGGGGGAGGCTATCGCCTTGGCGCTGCTGCAGGCTCGGGTGTTCCCTGAAGTGCGTCATGTGGCGCTGCCCGACCAGTTCCTTGATGCCGGTGCATTGCCGACCCTGCATGACCGCTACGGCATTTCCACAGAAGTGATGGTGGCCAATATCCAACGCTGGTTGGGCTGATAGCCCGTCGCGAATCTGGCCGTCCTGACTTGAGCGCCCGCTGCCCGGGCCTGCATGGCGGCCTCAGTTTGGCTCCACCCTGAATCGTCCGAATAATTACAAAGGTACCGACGATGCAAAAAGACCCAGGTCTGTTGCGCCGCAAACGTGTCTGGATTTACGCGTTTCTTTTCACGCTGACCCTGATCAACTATGTTGACCGCGTGTCGCTCTCTGTGGCCTCGAAAGTGCTCAAGGAGGAGTTCGACATTTCTCCGGTAGCCATGGGCTACTTGTTTTCTTCTTTCGTGTGGCTCTACTTCCTCGCCTTGATTCCCATGGGCTACCTGGTTGGGCGCTTCGGTCCCAAGAAGGTCAACGGCTACGGTATCGGCGTATGGTCGGTGGCCACTGCATGTACGGCGCTCTCCACCGGCTTCATCTCACTGCTGAGCTGCCGGCTGATCATGGGCATGGGCGAGGCCACGACCTATCCCGCTGGCGCGCGGGTCATCCGTGAATGGATGCCTCTCAAGGAGCGGGGCCTGGCTACGGCAGTGTTCCACAGCGGGAGCCTGGTCGGCCCGGCCATAGGCGCGGTCGGCTTTGGTTGGCTGATCAGCGCGTTTGGCTGGCGTATCGCTTTCGTGGTGGCCGGCGCGCTTGGCTTCGTCTGGCTGGCGGCATGGTTGAAGTGGTACAGCCATCCGTCCAAGGCGCCGTGGCTCGATGACGCCGAGCGTGAAGAAATTGCCTGTGGCGGCGTGGGGCCGAACCCTGCTGCCGGGCAGCCGATGGCGCTGGGCCTGAAAGGCTTGGCGCGGTCCAGCAGCATGTGGGCGATCGCCCTGTCCCATGGTTGCGCCGTTTACGCCACGTATTTCTTCCTGACCTGGCTGCCGAGCTATCTGCAGGCTGAAAAGGGCCTGACCGTTATGTCCAGCGGCCTGTATACGGCGATCCCGTACCTGGGCGCGGCCATTCTCGCCATCGTGATCGGCCGGTTGAGCGACAAGGCCATGCGTCCTGGCGCGGCCGAGACGGGCCAACGGCGCATGGTCGTCGCGAGCGTGCTGTTGGCCTCTTCGGTGATTTTCCTGGTGCCTGCCATCGAAAGTACCTGGGCCATTCTGTTTGTCATCACCTTGTCGCTGGCCACCTGTGCGTCCGCCATCTCGCTGAACCTGTCGCTGGTGAATGACCTGGTGCGTTCTGAAGACGACGTTGGCACCGCTGCCGGTTTCATCACTGCGGTCGGCAATCTGTTCGGGTTGCTGGCGCCGATTGTCACCGGTTATGTGGTGGCAGGCTCCGGTAGCTTCGCCTTGGCCTTCGTGGTGGTAGGCGCGCTGCTGGTGGTGGGTGCGATCCTGGCGATGTTCTGCACTCGCCGGCCTATCGGGGTGATGTCGGTTTCCCCCGCCGCAGCTGTTTGATCGTTTAGTGAATGGAAGGAAGCAGTAGCGTGATGTCTGAAGCTAGAAGTATGTCTCGCAGCGATGCCCGTGGCTCACGCGGTTCGAGTCGCGGTTGGCAGGTCGCGACATGGGCGGTTGCCCTGGCGCTTGGCGTGTTCGGGCTGGCAATGTTCGGCGGTGGTGTATACCTGATGACCCTTGGCGGCAGCTGGTATTACGGGCTGGCAGGCGCCGGCTCGGTGCTGTCAGCGGTGCTGTTGATGATGCAGCGGCGTAGCGCGCTGTACCTGTTCGCAGTGATCTGGAGCCTGACGGTGGTCTGGGCGTTGTGGGAGGTCGGCCTGGACTGGTGGGGCCTGGTGCCCAGGCTGGTCGCCATGACCGTGATCCTGCTGCTGATACTGACCCTGTCTCCGGCCCTGCGTCGTCCTGCTTGAAGAGGTATTCCATGTATTTCCCTCGCAACCCCGGCGGCACGCTTGCCCTCGCGATCTCCACTGCGCTGCTCATGCCGCTGGCCAATGCCGAACAAGCCGCCGTTCAACCCCAGGTCGGCGCTGACTGGCCGTATTACGGTGGGGATCATAATGCGCAGCGCTTCAGCCCGCTCAAGCAGATCACACCGCAGAACGTAGGGCGCCTCGAGCGAGCCTTCGTCTATCACACCCGCGACTTGCCCAACCCCGGCGCGCGATACTCTCCCGAAACCACGCCGCTGAAGATCGGCAACGACCTGCTGATGTGTTCAGCCAAGAACATCCTCATCTCGATCGATGCTGCCAGCGGCAAGGAGAACTGGCGTCACGACCCTGGTGTCCCCGACCAGGCAATCCCGCACGCTGCCGCTTGCCGGGGCGTAGCCGTGTACACCGCGCCGCAACTCCCAGAGAACGCCCAATGCCACAGTCGTGTGATTGAGGCGACCCTGGATGCCCGTCTGATCGCGGTTGACTTGCGCACCGGTGAAGTGTGTCAGGACTTCGGCCAGAATGGTGCCGTGGATCTGTGGCAAGGTCTGGGCAAGAAGGTGCCCGGCTGGTACGCGGTCACCGCGCCACCGACTATCGTCAATGGCATAGTGGTGACTGGCGCACAGATTCGCGATGGCCAGGACGAAGACGCGCCTTCCGGCGTCATCCGTGGTTTCGATGCATACACCGGTGAGCTCGCCTGGGCGTGGGATCTGGCCAACCCGGATAACGTCCATGGCCCCGCCGAAGGCGTCACCTATACCCGCGGCACGCCGAACATGTGGACGGCGGCAGTGGGCGACGAACAGTTGGGCTACGTGTACCTGCCGATCAGCAATTCTTCCATCGATTACTACGGCTCGAACCGCAGCGAAGCCGAGAACAAGTACTCGACCTCGCTGGTGGCGGTAGACGTGAGGACCGGCAAGGACGTCTGGCACTTCCAGACCATCCGGCATGATGTGTGGGACTACGACCTGGGCAGTCAGCCGACCTTGCTCGACTACCCGGGCAATGATGGCAAGCCGGTGCCAGCGGTGCTGTTGCCGACCAAGCAGGGCGATATCTATATCCTTGACCGCGCCACCGGCGAGCCGCTGGTTCCCATTAGAGAAGTCAAGGCGCCGAAGGGCGGTTCGGTCGAGCCGGAGTTTCTGGCCGACACCCAGCCGACCTCCGAATGGCACACCTTGCGTAAGGCGCCCAAGACCGAAGCCGACATGTGGGGCTTTTCGCCGCTCGACCAATTGATGTGTCGTATCCAGTTCCGCCAGGCCAACTACGAAGGCTACCTGACGCCGCCCTCGGTGGACCGCCCGTGGATCCAGTACCCCGGCTACAACGGCGGCTCGGACTGGGGTTCGGTGGCCATCGACCCCGTGCGGCGCCTGCTGATCGCCAACTACAACGATATCCCCAACCTCAACCAGCTCGTCCCGCGGGACAAGGCCAATGCCTTGGGGCTCAAGCCGATCTATGCGCCCAAGGCTGACGAAACCTCACAGAGCAAAGCCGGCAGCAAGGCAGGCAAGGGGGAGGGTGGCGCATCGATGTATCC
Organism: Pseudomonas sp. NPDC089407; assembly: GCF_044900445.1. Classification (NCBI taxonomy): domain Bacteria; kingdom Pseudomonadati; phylum Pseudomonadota; class Gammaproteobacteria; order Pseudomonadales; family Pseudomonadaceae; genus Pseudomonas; species Pseudomonas sp. NPDC089407. Next base: position 220,522 of record NZ_JBJDNB010000004.1, on the reverse strand, counting down.
GCAGGTCAATGCCCCTTACGCCATCAGCGTGAATGCTGGTTGGCGTAACTGGCGTACCGGGGTGCCGTGTTCGGCGCCACCTTACGGCGGCATCCGTGCCATCAGCCTGGACACGGGCAAGACCGTGTGGGATGAGCCTTTGGGCACTGCTCGGCGCAACGGCCCGTTCGGTATACCTTCGCATCTGCCGGTCAACATCGGGTTGCCGAACAACGGCGGCAGCGTGCTGACAGCCGGCGGCTTGACCTTCATCGGCGCGGCCACTGACAACCTGTTCCGCGCCATCGACACTCAGACTGGTGAAGTGCTGTGGGAGGACGTGCTACCTGTCGGTGCGCAGGCCAACCCGATTTCCTATGAAGTCGACGGTCAGCAGTACATCCTGGTGTCCGCTTCCGGCCATGCGTTCATGGAGACCGGCACCGGTGATGCAATCATCGCCTACAAATTGCGCAAGTGAAAAAAGGCCGGGGTGCCAGGCGCGCCCCGGCCAGGCGGTAGACTGGAAAAGGAGGTAAGTATGGACCTGGGCTTGAACAACAAGCGGGTATTGGTCAGCGGGGCTTCGCGCGGTATTGGCCGGGCAATCGTCGAACTGATGCTGGAGGAGGGTGCGCGGGTCGAGTTCTGTGCGCGTGGCGAGGCCGGTGTCGCAGCAGCGAGCGTTCACTTTGGTGAGCGTGCGTTTGGTTCTGTGGTGGATGTCACCCGGGCTGAGTCAGTGTCCGGTTGGGTAACGGCAGCTGCGCAGCGCATGGGTGGGCTGGACATCGTCATTCCCAACGTCAGTGCACTGGCCGGTGGCGAAGACCTCGACATCTGGCGGCAGGCCTTTGATACCGACCTGCTGGGTAGTGCGGCGATGGTTAAGGCGGCACTGCCTGCTCTGCGCGCTTCGCAGGCACCGTCGATCGTGTTTATTTCCAGCGTATCAGGGCGCGAGGTGGACATGTTCGCCGAGCCCTACGGGATTCTCAAGGCCGCGTTGCTGCATTACGCCAAGACCCTTTCAGCCCGCCACGCCAGCGAAGGCATCCGGGTAAATTCGGTATCCCCTGGCAACGTCTATTTTGCTGACGGGGTCTGGGGCAGCATCGAGCGCGATCAGCCTGATACCTTTGCTCGCTGCCTGGCGCAAAACCCGCTGGGGCGGATGGCGTCGCCTCAGGAGGTGGCCAATGCGGTGGTATTCCTTGCTAGCCCGGCAGCCAGCTTCACCACGGGTACCAACCTGTTGGTCGACGGTGGGCTCACTCGAGCGGTGCAGTTCTGAGCGCTGGCATCAACTCAAGGATCGCCTTGAAACGGGCCTGCGTCTTGAATTGGCCCCATGAAGGCCCGATTCAGGGCGCCTGCCAGACGATCGAACACAGTACCGGTTTGCGCAAGTTTCGCAGCTCTAAGCCCGCCATGCAGCATACCGGTTGCAATGTGAAATTCGACCGCCACGCCGGCTTTGTCCAATTCGGTTGCATAGGCCCGGGCATGGTCGGCGAGCGGATCGTATTGCGCGGCCACGATGAAAGCAGGGGCGAGCGCGGACCGGATCGCGCCATCCAGCGGCAGTGCCCGGGAATCCAGGTACTGTTCTGGCGTCGGGGCGTAGAGCGCCAGCGCAGCGTGTACGTCGGCGCTACTCAACAATGGTGCAGCCGCGTGCGCTTGCATGGAAGGTAGATCGGTTCGGCGCGTGAGCAGCGGATAGAGCAACCCTTGCAGCCGGGGTTGCGGCCGGCCGCGGTCGTGCAGGTCGATGCACAGCCCAGCTGCCAGCGTCGCACCGGCGCTGTCACCGACCACCGCCATGGCTTGTGTATCGACGTTATCCCAATGGCCTTGGCTTAGCGCCGCCCACACGGTGAGCGCGTCATCCAACGGCGCAGGAAACCGATGCTCCGGGGCAAGCCGATAACCCACTGCGATCACCCTTGCTTCCATGCGCAACAGCAGAGCGTGCGCAAACCAGTCATGGGTGGTGTGATCGCCCAGGCACCAGCCACCTCCGTGCAGGTACAAAATCGTCGGCAAGCCGCGCACGGGCGCTGCTTTGGCAGGCTGATAAATGCGAACGGGCACCTGCTGACACCGCTCGTCCGTCACAGCGATACCGGCCATGTCGGGGGAAAAATAGCGGCCGGACTTGGCAAAGCAGGCGCGCCGTACCTGCCAATCATCGGTGCTCGCTTTGAACTGGGCACATTCCTGCAAGTAACGTTCAAGCAGCGGGTCGAGTGTGTATGTAGACATTCAAACCTCGGTGTTGATCCTCGCCTGGGTAACCATCAGAAAACGAACTGGTGCCCCAGTTCCTTCTCTACCCAATGCAGGAAACACCGCACCCTGGGAAACGCCGCATGGGCTTTGGGGAACACCAGATGGTGCGCAGCCACCGGCGCGCCCAATGCGTCGGGCGCGACTTTTACCAAGGTACCGGCTTCAAGGTATTTTTGCGCGAGCAAACCGCTCTCCAAAGCGAAGCCCAAGCCGTGGCTGGCCGCCTCCAGGCTCATGTAGGAGCGGTCGAAACTCAGGGCGTAGGGCTTTTCCGGGCGTGCCAGCCCATGCTGGGCAAACCATGCCGGCCATTTCAACAATGTCGCCTCGGAAAGGATCAGGTCGCAATCGAGCAGGTCGCTGGCGCTATACACCGGTTGGCGAGCCAGAAGTTTAGGCGCGGCGAGCACTTCGAAGGTCTCGTTAGCCACCGTGCGCACTTCGTAACTGGGCCAGTTCGGATCACCATGGCGAATATCCACGTCAATCTTGTCACGGCTGAAATGCAGCGCCTCGTAGGAGCATGACAGGTTGATCTGAATGGAAGGATATTCCTCGCGAAACGCCTCCAGACGCGGCATTAGCCAGAGCAGGCCAAAGCTCGGCGAAGAATGCAGGCGCAGGCAGTCCAGGCTGATATCACTGCTGGCACGCTCGGTCGCGATGGCGAGGCTGTGCAGGATGCCTGACACTTCTTTCAGGTATTGCTGGCCCACCGGGGTGAGGGCGACTCCGCGAGCACCGCGTACGAACAGCTGTCGGCCTATCATCGCCTCCAGCTTGGCCAGCTGATGGCTCACGGCGGACGGCGTCAAGTCCAGCACTTCGGCTGCGCGCGCAACGTTGCCGAAGCGGGCGGCCTGTTCGAACGCCTGTATGGTCTTGAGCGGGGGCAGGGGCGCTGCCGCCTCGTTGTTTGAACGCATCGGGCTGGCTCCACATCATTATTTTTATTATCGCTGGGAAGGAGGATAGCCCAGTCGTACTGAAATTTTTTCAGCACCCGATGATTTTCACGTTATTGCTCGTCAAGGCAGCCACGGCCAAGCTGGACCCACGATTCCCGGATCGACCCATAACAACAAACAGAGGGTTCAACCATGCTTCTCCAAGGTAAAGTCGCGATCATCACAGGTGCCGCTTCGGCGCGCGGTATTGGCCGCGCCACTGCCATGACATTTGCACAACACGGCGCCCGTGTCGTGATCCTCGACCTGGACGAGTCCGCTGCCCGCGATGCCGCTGCGGCATTGGGCGAGGGTCATCTGGGTCTGGCGGCCAACGTTGCCGATGAGTCCCAGGTGCAGCGTGCCGTGGCCACCATCATCGACCAGTTCGGTCGCATTGACGTACTGATCAACAACGCAGGCATCACCCAACCGCTGAAGACCCTGGATATCCGCGGCGCCGATTACGACAAAGTACTGGACGTCAGCCTGCGTGGCACCCTGCTGATGTCGCAAGCGGTAATTCCTGCAATGCGCCAGCAGTCGAGCGGCAGCATCGTCTGTATGTCCTCGGTGTCGGCCCAGCGCGGCGGGGGCATTTTTGGCGGTCCGCACTACAGTGCCGCGAAAGCAGGCGTGCTCGGCCTGGCCAAGGCCATGGCTCGGGAGCTGGGCCCGGAGAACGTGCGGGTCAATTCCATCGCTCCAGGTTTGATCCACACCGACATCACCGGCGGGCTGATGCAAGACGACCGCCGCCACGCCATCATCGAAGGTATTCCTCTTGGGCGTCTTGGCCACGCCCAGGATGTCGCCAACGCTGCGCTGTTCCTCGCCAGCGACCTGTCCACCTACCTGACCGGCATAACCCTGGATGTCAACGGCGGGATGCTGATTCACTGAGTATACGAGGGCGGGCCCGCCTGTGGCTCGCGCGGTTCTGGATCAATGGCAGCCCGGCTTGAGGCTTGGCTGCCAATAACAACAAGAGATCGGACCAGCATGACTACCTTATCGTTAGAAGCGGTTTCGACCGTGCGTACCTCCGCTTACCGCAAGACCGCCTGGCGCCTGATGCCGTTCCTGATGCTGTGCTACCTCTGCGCTTATCTGGACCGCGTCAATGTCGGCTTCGCCAAATTGCAGATGATGAATGATCTGGCCCTGAGCGAAACCGTTTATGGACTCGGCGCGGGCATGTTCTTCATCGGTTACTTCCTCTGCGAAGTACCCAGCAACATTATCCTTCACAAGGTGGGCGCGCGCGTGTGGATTGCGCGCATCATGATCACCTGGGGCATCATTTCGGCGCTGTTCGCGTTTGTCGAGACAGCCTGGCAGTTCTACGCGCTGCGGTTCCTCCTCGGCGTGGCTGAAGCGGGCCTGGCCCCTGGGCTTCTGCTGTACCTCACCTATTGGTTCCCATCCTATCGACGCGCTCGCATGACAGTGCTCTGGTTCATCGCCATCCCGCTGTCGGGCATGGTCGGCGGCCCGCTCTCCGGCTGGATCATGAACGCGTTCGCCGGCGTGCAGGGCTGGGCTGGATGGCAATGGATGTTTGTGCTCGAAGCCGTGCCAACGGTGGTCGTCGGCCTGCTGGTGTTGGCTTACCTCAAGGACGGGGTCCATCAGGCTACCTGGCTGAACGACGAAGAAAAGGCCCTCGTCACCCGGGAGCTGGCCGAGGACAACCAGCAGAAGGTCACCCATGGGTCGGTGGGCGAGTTCGTACGCGACCGCCGCTTGTGGTTGCTGGCCGGCATCTACTTCTGCGTGGTGATGGGCCAGTACGCCATTACCTTCTGGCTGCCGACGCTGGTGCGAAATGCCGGGGTTTCAGATCCGCTGCACATTGGGATTCTGTCCAGCCTGCCGTACCTGTGCGCCATTGCAGCCATGTTGCTGGTCGGCCGTAGCGGCGACAAGCACCGCGAGCGCCGCTGGCATCTGATCGTGCCAATGATCGCTGGCGCCATCGGGCTTAGCCTGGCCGCCCTGGTGGGGGGCAACGTGACCCTGTCGATTCTCAGCCTGTGCCTGGCGGCTTCGGGGATTCTGTCGGCCACCTCGCTGTTCTGGATGCTCCCTACCACGCTTCTGGGCGGGGTCTCCGCCGCGGCGGGCATCGCTGCCGTCAACAGTTTCGCCAATCTGGCCGGCTTCTGCTCGCCTTACCTGATTGGTTGGGTCACTACACAGACCGGGTCCAGCGCTATCGGCATGTACCTGATTACAGCTGTCCTGCTGGGGGGAGCCTCGCTGGTCCTGCGCATTCCCGCTGCAGCGGTCAATCGTTGAGTTAACGGAGCCACGTCATGAATACGAACAACACGCTGAAGGCCGGCCTGAGCCTGGCCGAGCGCGCCCACAATATCCGTCGACATGCGTTGCGCATGGGTCAGGTACAGGGCCAGGGTTATGTGGGCCAGGCGCTGGGTGCTGCAGACCTGCTGGCAGTGTCTTACTTCCATGCGCTGAACTATCTGCCCGATGACCCTGACTGGGAACCACGCGACCGCTTCTATCTGTCCATTGGCCACTACGCCATTGCGCTGTACGCCGCGTTGATCGAGGCCGGAATAGTACCGCTGGATGAGTTGGAAACCTACGGTTCGGATGACAGCCGCCTGCCCATGTCCGGCATGGCCGCCTATACGCCGGGTATGGAAATCACCGGCGGTTCGTTGGGGCAGGGGCTGGGTATCGCGGTTGGGGCTTGCCTGGGCCTCAAACGCAAGCAGTCGACTTCATTCGTTTACAACCTGTTGTCGGACGGCGAGCTCAATGAAGGCTCCACTTGGGAGGCCGTCATGTCAGCCTCTCACTGGAAGCTCGACAACCTCATCGCCATCGTCGATGTGAACAACCAGCAGGCCGATGGTTATTCCAGCGAAATTCTTTCTTTTGAACCGATCGTCGATCGTTGGCAAGCGTTTGGGTGGTTCACCCAGCGAGTCGATGGCAATGACATCGATGCCCTGGTCGCAGCGTTCGATGCGGCGCGCAATTTTTCGGGCGCGCAACCGCGCGTGATCATTTGCGATACGAAGATGGGCAAGGGGGTACCGTTCCTCGAAGCGCGGGAAAAGACTCACTTCATACGTGTGGAAGAACATGAATGGGCGTTGGCGCTCAACAATCTCGAAGAAGGAAAACAGTGATGAGCAAGTCAAATATTTCTACTTCGACTGGCGAGCCAACCAAAAAGCGCCTGACCACCTCGGCCATGATCGCCTCGATCGCCGCTGAGGGCCAAGCTACCCGCTCGGCCCCCTTTGGCCATGCGCTGGCTGCGCTGGCTGAGCAGCGCCCCGAAATCGTGGGGCTTTCCGCGGACTTGTCGAAATACACCGACCTGCATATTTTTGCCAAAGCGCACCCGGACCGCTTCTACCAGATGGGCATGGCCGAGCAGCTGTTGATGAGCGCGGCTGCGGGCATGGCACGGGAGGGTTTCGTACCCTTCGCCACGACCTACGCCGTGTTCGCCTCGCGGCGCGCCTACGATTTCATCTGTATGGCAATCGCCGAGGAGAACTTGAACGTAAAGATCGTCTGTGGGCTGCCCGGGCTCACTACCGGTTATGGGCCAAGCCACCAGGCGACTGACGATCTCGCCATCTTCCGAGCGATGCCAAACCTGATGATCGTCGATCCTTGCGACGCCGTGGAGATCGAACAGGCAGTGCCGGCGATCGCTGCTCATAAAGGGCCAGTCTACATGCGCCTGCTGCGCGGCAACGTACCGGTGGTGCTTGACGAATACGGGTACAAATTCGAAATCGGCAAGGCAAAGAGCCTGCGCACCGGCAGAGACGTACTCATCATCTCCACCGGGCTGATGACCATGCGCTCGCTCGAAGCGGCCAACAAGCTCCAGGCCGATGGTGTCGACGTTGCTGTGTTGCACGTGCCGACCATCAAGCCTCTGGATGAGCACACCATCCTGGCCGAAGCGAAGCAATCCGGACGGCTGGTGGTGACCGCTGAGAACAGCAGCATCATAGGCGGTCTGGGCGAGGCGGTTGCCGGACTATTGATGCGCAACGGTGTCACGCCGACGTTCCGCCAGATCGCGCTGCCCGATGCGTTTCTCGATGCCGGTGCCTTGCCAACGCTGCATGACCGCTACGGCATATCGACCGACGCTGTATGTGCTCAGATTAAAGCATGGCTCTAATTTGAGCCAGGTGCGGGCAGGGATGCCCAGGCACCGGCATTGATCGACTACGGTACAGCAACTGTTCATAACCTAGCTGCTCTCCCACGCGAATCTGCATACCTTCTGATACCGTGGCGATCCAGTCGACCGCTTCAGCCCCGAACAATACAGTCACGGTCGAGCCAAGATTGAACCGCCCAAGTTCGGCGCCACGGGGCAACTCGACGGTGACAGAATTGTCTGCATCGTAGCGAAGGGTTGTGACCGCTTTGCGCGCTGGGTTGACCTGGCCGCCCAGACGGTAGCGATCGAGCCCACGATCATTGCACCGATCAGTACCACGGCCATGGGACCCACACGCGTTTCGAATACACAAACGACTCGCTCATTGCGCGCGAACAGGTTCGGAACTTTCGATACCGTAAGAGGGTTCACCGAGAACAGCGTTCCCGGTACGTAAATCATGGTTCGCAAGGTTCCTGTGAGCGGCATGTGAACGCGGTGGTAGTCTCGCGGTGACAGATAGATCGTGGCGAACCGCCCGTCCTGAAAAAGGCCTGCCAGGGCGGTGTTTCCCCCCAGAAGCTGGCCAAGGGTGTAGGTATGTCCTTTAGCCTGGTACAGACGGTCCTCGTCGATCACGCCAATCTGGCTGACCACTCCATCGGCCGGGCTAATCACGCTGCCGTCTCCTCCTTGCAACGGCCTTGCTCCGGGTTTCAGCGGCCGGGTGAAGAACGCGTCGAAGTGTTCATAATCGTCGGGGCCGTCGCCAATAGCGGCACGCATGTCTACGTCAAACCGCTTGATGAACCAACGAATGAGCTGATTCTTGAACCATGGCACCCGGCATTTCGCGAAATGACCGGTCAACCTCGACAGGGCATGATGAGGCAGCAGGTATTGCCCAAGCAGGAACAGCCGGTTTTTCATGACAGGCCACCCTGCATTGGCTGACCTGGCTGTTCTCGCCGAGTCTCGGCTATGAGGCAGTCCGCAACATGAGCAGCCCATGCCGCAATGGTCAGGCTCGGCGGACGGCCCGGCGACGCTGGCAGCGCGGCGGCGTCAGCCACATACACACCTGGATTGTCGAATACCTCGCCGTTGGCCCCAACCACCCCATCATCGGCAGTGGCGCCCAGGCACGCACCTCCCAGGGGCTGCACGGTGATCGGGGCACGGGGTGCGTAGATGCGGGTACCTGTGGTGTGCTCGATCGTGCGCCGCTCGTAATCGATTTCCTGGTAAACGGGGCTGTGCGTCTTGTCATATCGAATGACGAGTCTGCCATTCTTCAAGTCGATGCTTCCGTTGTTGTGGTCCTTGCCAAGTGCCACGATGAAAGCGTTCTTACCAAGCCAGCGCTTGAGCCTACCCGGCATCGGTATTGCGTCGATGCCCTGAATGGCCGCCCGTAGCACCTGAACCTGCTTGCTGGGGGATTGCTTGCTGCGAAACGGGCCGCTCAATGGCAAACCGCAGCTCAAGTCTGCTGGGGCGTTTTCTCGCCAGAACCCGAAGAAGCCTCCATTGGTACCGAATTTCTGCCCGAGCATGGGCATACCCTGCAGACCTTTGGCTTCGTCCCGGCTTCTGAATAGCAGCGAAACGGTATTCAAACAGCCGGCGGCCAGCACCACGCGCCTGGCCCTGATACTTTGCAGCTTGCCGTCGCGGTGGTTGTGATAGCGAACCTCATAGCCCTCGGTGCCCGGCACGGCATTTTTCAAAGCGACGATGGAGGTTGCTTCGCAAAGATCGTGGACCACCAGGCCCAGCTTCACCGCTGGCCACACTACCGCGAAATCGAGCGTGGTTTTTGCGCCAGAGAAGGATCCAAGCACACTGTTGTTCAAATAGTCGCATTCCCAGCGTTCGACGCCATTTGCATCCGTCACTTTTACCGGGGCACCGGGCGATTGCGGCAGCAGGAACCCCAGCAGCGGGTTGGGGAGGCCTTCGCAGGACAGCTTACCGTCGTGATCGGTGAGGCTGATGCGGTTGGGAACCTGGTCGCTTTCCGTTGCGGCCCTTGCACCCAGCTGCTCGATGATTTCGCTGTAGTAACGGTCCATGCCGGCCTGGCTGACTTGCGGGTGGTGGCCATCCCAGTACGACGGATCTGACGGTCTGGCCAACATGCCGGCGTAAATATGACTGCCGCCGCCTACATTGGATGAACAAATCACATGGATGCCAGCGCCGTGGTACGCCTCGACAAAACCCCTGCGGTTCAGCAGCAGTTGCCGTTTCGACCGGTGTGATCGCACCGAGCGCAGTCCATGGGTGAATGCCTTTGCGCCTTGCGGCAGCGGCGCCAGGTCCGCCATGCCGATAGATCGGTTGGGGACCGTATCACGCCATGGGCCGCGCTCCAGCACCACCACTTTGCAGCCAGCCTCGACCAAGCGCTTGGCTGCGATCGCGCCACCGAATCCGCTACCGATGACCACTACATCAACTGTATCGCCCATGGCTCAGGCCTCTTGGCCGGTTGGCGCTGTCGAGGCATTGAGCGACACATCGGCCTGGTCGTCGCGTTCGCGCAAGGCGGCGATCAGGCGGTCTGCCACGTTCGCCGACCAGGCAGCGATCGTCAGGCTGGGTGCGCCACCCGGAGAAGCGGGGAGTGCAGCGGCATCGGCCACATACAAGCCCGGGTTGTCGAATACTTCGCCATTGGCGCCGACAACCCCATCGGCGACCGAGGCGCCCAGGCAGGCCCCGCCAACCGGGTGAACGGTAACCGGGTTGCGAGGTGCGTATATCTTGGTGTCGGTCGCACGCTCGATGCCGGCTATCTCATCATCGATCTGCTGGTAGATCGGATTTTCGCTTGTCTTGTAGGCAATCTTGAATCGCCCGTTCTGCATGGTCATCTTGCCGGTATTGTTGTCGCCACCGAAGGCGATGATCACCGACTGTCGGCGCAGCCATCCCTTGAGCAAAGGGGGCATGGGTATGGCAGCAATGCCCTGGATGCTGGCGCGCAGAACCAGAACTGACGGGTTGCGGGAGTCCTTGAGGCGGAAAGGTGAGCCGATGGGCATGCCTTTGGACAGGTCCTTGCGGCTGTTTTCCTTCCACAAGCCGAAATAGTCACCGTTGCCGCCAAATTGCATGCCTAGCCTTGGCATGCCGTGGAGACCGCGATCGACATCACGGCTTTTGAGCAGCAAGCGTACGCTGCCAAGGCCACCAGCAGCGACGATAACATGCTCGGCCAGGACGGTTTCCGTTCGTTTGGCAGTGTGGTCCTGGTACGCGACTTCATAGCGCATGCGATCGGTGGTGGGTTGGGCCAGGCGCCGGATGCCAGTGACTTCGCACAGCGCATTGACCATCAGGCCTTTCTGCATCGCTGGCCACAGGGTCGAAAAATCAAGCGTGGTCTTGGCGCCGGAAGGGGAGCCGAGGAAGCTGTTGTTCTGCATGTCGCATTCCCAGCGCTCGATTCCGTTGGCGTCGACGCGCTTGGCGGGCTGGCCAGGACGTTCAGCCATGAGGAATGCGACGGCCGGATGGCCCAGGCACTTCAGCGTCCCTTCGTAATCAGTCGTCTCGATGCTGTTGGGTACCTGGTCTTGGGCGGTCAGCGGTCGCGCTTGGTAAGTTTCCAGCAGCTCAGCGTAGTAACGCTCCATGTCCGCGTCGCACAACGCTGGATGGCGGCCGTCCCAGTAGCCAGGCACCAGCGGGCGGTCCATGAAGCCGGCATAGATGTGGCTGCCACCGCCCACGCCCGAGGAACAGATGATGTTGATACCCTCACCGTGGTAAGCCTCGACGAAGCCCTTCGTGTTCAACACGATATCGCGTTTCAGGCGGTGTGAACCCAAGCTGCGCAGGCCATGGGTGTACGCCTTGGCGCCTTGGGGGAGGGGCGCCAGGTTCTTGATACCGAGCGAGCGGTTGGGCACCGTGTCGCGCCAGGGGCCACGCTCGAGCACCAGCACTTCCCGTCCGGCTTCGGCCAGGCGGCGAGCAGCGATAGCCCCACCAAAGCCACTTCCAATTATCAAGACTTCCACTTTTCTTTGCATCGTCAACCCGCGAATGGCGTTTCTGGTAAGCAATCCGGGAAGCCCGCCTCCCGATCAACGCTATTTGGCGCGCTGCCATCTCCAGGTACCAAGCAAAGATAAATGTGGTGCAGCGAAGAAATTCTTTGCCCTTCGCTGTAAAGCTTTCCGCCTTGGGAACGTGCTGGCGGGTAAATACTCATCGCCTGTTCAGCACGTCCGGATGAAACTAAAGATTTGCTTCCTCCGGACAATAGCTTTACTCGTTTGGCCTACCGCCTTTTCTCCACCGAGAATCGATGCTGGTCCGGGCTTGGCCTGGGTTCACGAGTACGTCGGGAGGATGCGGCAAATGGCAGGCAAGACCTATAAAGCGATGCAGGTTACCCAGCCGGGGAAGCTACAGTTGGCCGACTTGGAGATTCCAGCGCCAGGCGCTGGTGAAGTGCTCATTCGCGTCGAGGCGTGCGGTATTTGTGGCGCCGATGCGGGGGCCATCGAAGGCACCGAAGCTGGGCTGACGCTGCCGCGCACGCCCGGCCATGAAGTGGTCGGCCGAATAGCGGCCGTCGGCATCCAGGTCCCTACGATCTGGCGTATCGGACAGCGCGTAGGGGTTGGACGGCTCGGTGGGCATTGCGGCCTCTGTGAACAGTGCCGGCAGGGCCGCTTCAATCTATGCCTCGATCAGCCTGTGGTGGGCAGTTCGCAAGACGGTGGATACGCGCAGATGATGCTCGCCCGTGCCACTGGCCTGGTCGCTATCCCGGACGAGCTGGGCGCGGTAGAGGCGGCCCCGCTGCTGTGCGCTGGAATAGCCACCTTCAATGCGTTGCGCAAATCGGGTGCGCTTGCCGGTGATCGTGTGGTGATACACGGCATCGGCGGGCTCGGCCACCTGGCATTGCAATATGCTCGGCGGATGGGGTTCAGGGTCATCGCTGTCGGGCGCGGCGCGGATATCGAGCAACAGGCGCTGGCACTGGGCGCCCACACTTATATTGATTCGCGGGCGCAAGACCCGGTGGCATGCCTGAAAAGCATGGGCGGAGCGCAGGTCATTCTTACCACCATTACCGACAGTACTGCAGTGTCGCCGTTGATGGGGGCGCTGGCGCCGCAGGGTACGCTGCTGGTCGTGGGCGTTGGCCGGGAACCGCTCAGCATCATGCCTGGGGTACTGGTTGGCGGCGAGCGCAGTGTCCGCGGCAACATCACCGGTACACCCTACGAGGTAGCAAGAACGCTGGACTTCAGCGTCATGACAGACGTGCGTGCGCGTATCGAGACCATGCCGCTGGAAAGGGCGTGGGAGGCCTATCAGCGAGTGCGCTCCGGTGAGGTCGAGTTCCGCATGGTCCTGACCCTGAACGACGCCTGATCAAAGCGTCGTCACTATCCAAGGAGGCGTTTCAAGATGATATCCAAGCTGTTTGCTTATGGTCTATGCACGGCACTGCTGGCTCTGCCGCTCGCTGGCGTGGCAGTCGAAGCGCGCACGCCGCAGGCGGTGACCTTCCAGGAGATACGCAACGCCACCATCAAGCTCGGGTACGGCGATGTCACTTTCCTGATCGACCCGATGCTCGGCGCCAAGGGGGCTTACGCCGCGGCACCCGGCGCGTTCAACGAGCAGGTGCGAAACCCGGTGGTGGACCTACCGATGCCAGCTGACGACGTGGCCAGGGCAGATGCCGTGATTGTGACCCACCTGCATGTCGATCACTGGGATGAGGCTGCACAGAAGTTGCTGCCCAAGCACATGCCGATCTTTGCCCAGAATGCAGAAGATGCCCAGCGAATCCGGGGCACAGGCTTTACTGACGTGCGCATACTCACGTCTGAAAGCGAGTTCAAGGGCGTAAAACTATCACGTACGGACGGCCAGCACGGCAGTGACGCAACCATGGCGGTGCGTGGCAAACAGCTGGGCAGCGTGTCTGGCGTGGTGTTGCAGAGGGCAGGATACAAGACTGTTTACGTGGCAGGCGACACTGTCTGGAACACCCACGTCGAGCAGGCAATCGCCCGCTACCGCCCCGAAGTGATCGTGCTCAACGCCGGTTATGTCCGCTTCAAGGATATCGAGGGCTCGGTAATCATGGGGAAAGAAGACCTCTATCGCGCAGCTCAGGCCGCTCCGGGTGCCTACATTGTGGCAAGCCATCTCGAAGCGCTCGGCCATGCCACACAGTCACGCAAGGAGCTGACCGACTACATCACCGCCAAGCAGCTCGATGCCACTCATGTACTGATCCCTGACGACGGGCAGGCGTATCAGTTCTGAACCTGCCTGACCCTTCGACCTATCCGTAAAAGGCTATTCCATGTTTATCGGATTCATCCCTGTGCTATTCGCATTCGCCGCCACTTTGGCGTCATTCAAACACCTGGCGCTGGCTCGCGCCTTATGGATCGTGTGCGCCATCCTGGTGGTGATCTGGACCACCTGGCACGGCGCCCACCATCTGTCCGACCTCAAGCAACTGGGATCCTGGTAATGAATGCGCAACTGACTGAAAACCGCCTGGGCCAACTCGAACTGGCTGCGATCGCTGGCATCTGCTTCCTGCTGCTGGATGCCTTCTTCTACCAATTGGTGCTCGGTGAGTTGCCGTGCGCATTCTGCAACCTCATCCGCGTGTGCTTCATGCTGCTCGGGTCGGGGCTGTTGCTCAATCGGGTGTTCGGCATCAACCCCTGGAATTACGTGCTCAGCGCTTTCGGCGCCTTGATCGGTAGTCTGCTGAGCCTGCTGTTCATGTTCGCCAAGGCACCTGCCTGGACCAAACCGACAGGGTCAGCCATTCTGGGCCTGCACATGTACACCTGGACATTCATGGTGTTCACCGCGGCCATCATGTTCTGCCTGATCATGGCCGTGCTCTATGCGCAGCGCGATGTGCGGCCCGCCAGAACAGCGGAATCCAGGTCGACGTTGCAAAAGTCCATCATCGGTCTTTTCGTAGCACTGGTAGCGGCTAATCTGCTGTCGGCCTTCCTGCAGAACGGCTTCGACCATTTTCTCGCCGGCGGGCAGCAGCATTACCGCATGCTTTACGACGGTGACGTGATGAAACCCTGACCTGCCATCAGCGCCTGTGCCTGGGCGGCACAGGCGCTGATTCAGGTCGGCTGGCGATTGCGTGCAATTTCCAGAAAACCGGCAAGGTAATCGACGTGTTCATCTGCCTTGCGCACGCCCAGGTGAATGCTCTTGTGCAAACCATGTGGCCCAATCCGAACGGCCCGTAATGGCAAATGTTCACCTTCCTCATGCAGCAGCCATTCCGGCAACACACTGATGCCGCGCCCTGCGGCACTCAATTGCAGCATCAACTCGGTGGTTTCGGCCGTGATGCGGTGATGGGGGCGGCAGTTGGCCGGCACCAGGAAGCGGCTGTAGACGTCCAGGCGTTCCAGGCTGACCGGCACTGTGATGAGGGTCTCAGGCACCAGGTCGCGCGGGTCCGCCCAAGGCTTGCCTGCCAGGGCATGGTCCTCGTGCAGGATGAGCACCAGTTCATAGTCGAATACGGGTGTAAAGAGCAGCTCTGGCTGGTCGATGGGATCAGGCGTGATCAGCAGATCGATCTCATGGCCGAGGAGGGCGGCGACGCCGTCAAAGCGAAACGCCGTGCACACTTCGAAATCGACATCCGGCCAGCGCCGCAAGTAAGGGCCGGTTACGCCCATGAGCCACTTCTGGCAAGGATGGCATTCCATCCCCGCGCGTAGGGCACCACGGCGCCCATCGGCGAAGTCCGACAGCACCCGCTGCGCATGGTCCAGCTGCGGCAGCAACCGCTCGGCAAGGCCCAGCAGGTAGTTGCCCGCTTGCGTGAAGCGCAGGCTGCGGCCGTCTTTCATCCAGACCTTTATGCCACTGCGTTCCTCGAACTTCGCCATCGCGTGCGACAACGCCGACTGGCTCACGTTGAGGCGCTCCGCAGCCGCGGTGACGCTGCCTGTGCGGGAAACCTCGCGCAAAATCGATAAATGCTGGACCTCGATCATTGATGTATTCCGCTCATGGTTTGATGAAGTAATACCATTTCTGTTCATGATGGGATGTTGCTACAAATACCGCAAGGCGCTCGAGCCACCACTGCAATGAACAGGCTGGATACCAAGAATAATGACTACCCAAGCACTTTCCCCGAATTCCGTTGAGCAGCAAGCATGCCTGTTTGATGAAGTCATCGACCGGCGGCACACCAATTCAATGAAGTGGGACTACGCACACAATTTTCTCACCCCGGAGGAACGTGCAGCCGATCCATTGCCGATGTGGGTCGCCGATATGGACTTCCGCTCGCCACAGGCGGTCATCGATGCGCTGAGCGAGGCAGTTCGGTTCGGGGTGTTTGGTTACGCGGGTGGTGCGCGAAAATCGTACGTCGACGCCGTGATCGGCTGGCAGGGCAAGCGCTTCGGCTGGGACGTTTCACGCGACTGGCTGATGCAGGCGCCTGGCATCATCACTGTCATGAAGCTGGCGATCCAGGCGTTTACCTCGCCGGGCGATTCGGTACTGATTCAGCCGCCGGTGTACGTGCACTTTCATGACGATGCCCGTATCAACGGGCGCCACCTGGCGCTGGCGCCGCTGGATTTCGATGGTGAGCGTTACCATTTCGACGAGCGCAAGTTCGAGGCTGCTATCCAGCCCAATACCCGGTTATTCATCTTGAGCCACCCGCATAACCCGACCGGCAATGTGTGGTCGGAAGCGGAGCTGCGTGCCATGGGCGAAATCTGCGCGCGGCATGACGTGCTGGTGCTTTCCGATGAAATCCACCAGGACTTCATTCTCAACCCGCGCAAGAAACACATTCCCTTCGCGTCCCTGGGTGAAGCCTTCGCCCAGAACAGCATCACGTGCACCGCGCCGAGCAAAACCTTCAACATGGCGGGCTTGCAGACTGCCAACATTTTCATTCCGAACAAGCGTATCCGCGAAGAACTGGGGCGCCAATACGATCGCAACCTGTATCGCTACGTAAATGCCCTTGGCATGGTGGCCGCCGAGGCGGCCTATACCCACGGCGAGCCCTGGCTGGAGCAGATGCTGAGTTATGTGCGTGGCAACCAGGCCCACTTCGCAGAGGCCATCCACTCGGCGGCACCGCAGATCAAGGTGGTTCCCACCGACTCGCTATACCTCACCTGGATGGATTGTCGAGGGCTGGGGATGGACGCCCAGGCGCTCGATCGCTTCATGCTGACCAAGGCGCGCGTGTGGCTCGATAAAGGCCAGAAGTTCGGCCTGGAAGGCCACGGCTTCATGCGGGCCAACCTCGGCTGCAGCCGGGTTACGGTCAACGAAGCCATCCAGCGAATCACTCGCGCCGTACAGAACCGCTGAATTCACAAAAGCTTGCCCGAGGTCGATCGCCTCGGGCACGACACCTAGTGCTTGTGCGATGCACGCAAGCCTTTCGCTGCACTTTGCCTGAACTGCCGCCTTAATAAACATCACAACAACAAGGTGAATACGATGAGAAAGTCTGTTCTGGTTCCGCTGGTATGCCTCGCTGCATCACTGGCTACCGGTTTCACATATGCTGGCACGCTCAAGGATGTGCAAACCCGTGGCAAGCTCAACTGCGGGGTCTCTACCGGTAACACCGGCTTGTCTGCGCCGGATGCCAAAGGTGCCTGGCAAGGGCTGGACGTATCCATGTGTCGGGCGGTCGCCGCTGCAGTGCTCGGTGATGCGAACAAGGTCAACTTCGTGCCCACCACCGGCCAGACGCGCTTCACCGCCCTGGCGTCGGGTGAGGTCGACTTGTTGGTGCGTAACAGCTCGTGGACATTCACGCGCGACGTCGATCTCAAGCTCACATTCGCCGGCATCAACTACTACGATGGCCAAGGCTTTCTCGTTCACAAGAATCTAGGTGCCAGTTCGGTCAAGGACCTCGACGGTGCATCGATCTGCGTGCAGACCGGCTCAACCCATGAGCTTAACCTGGCCGAATACGCACGCAACCATGGCATCAAGTACCAACCCGTGCCTATCGACTCCACCGCCGAGGGCGAGCAGAAATACCTCGCTGGTGCCTGCGATGTGTTCACCAACGACGTTTCCGGCCTGGCGGCCTCGAAGGCAAGCTTCGCAGCCCCTGATGAGCACATGGTGTTGAAGGAACTGATCTCCAAGGAACCGCTCGGCCCGATGGTACGCCAAGGGGACGATCAATGGGCTGATGTGGTGCGCTGGACACTCAATGCGTTGGTGGCGGCTGAAGAGTTGGGCGTGGATTCGAGCAACGTGGCGAAGATGACGGCGGGCTCCAACAACCCGGAAATCAACCGACTGCTCGGTAGCGAGGGCAATTATGGCGGGCAGCTGGGGCTGGATGCCAAATGGGCCAGTCGTGCCATTGCCGCCGGTGGCAACTACGGGGAAATCTTCGATAACTCCCTGGGCAAGAACACGCCTATCGGCCTCGAACGAGGCCTGAACGCCCAATGGAACCAGGGCGGCCTGCTGTACGCCGAGCCGTTTCGCTGATCCGGCGCGCCTGTCGGCGCGTCGTTCGACTTTTGTTGTTGCGAAGAACTGACCGAAGTGTAGAAGCCGCTTTGGTCGGTCACCCTGTCCGGGAGTGATTCACCATGTCCACCCTCCTATTGACTGACAAGAAAACGGTTCAGCCGGCTTTCTCGTTGGGCATGCTGCTGCACGACAAGCGCTACCGCGGCTACACCATCCAGATCATTGCCTTGATGTGTCTGATGCTGACCGCCGCCTGGCTACTCGACAATACCGTGCGAAACCTTGCCGCACTGGGCAAGGACTTTTCCTTCAGCTTTCTAGGGTCTGCCGCAGGCTATGACATCAACCAGCGGCCCATCAGCTACGACAGCCAGATGAGCCACGGGCGGGCAGCGCTGGTCGGCTTGCTCAATACCGTGATCCTCGCTGTTCTGGCCTGTGCCACTGCAACGGCAATCGGCGTGGTGGCCGGGGTGTTGCGGCTGTCAAACAACTGGATCGTGTCCCGCATGATGGGCGCTTATATCGAGGTGTTCCGCAATATCCCGGCGCTGCTGTGCATTCTGATAATCGGCGCGGTCATGGCGCAATCAATGCCGGCGCCGAGTAGCTACAGAGGCGCGGAGCAGACTGCAATCGCAGTGACCAATCGCGGCATCTATATCCCGGAACCCCTGTTCGAGCGCGATCTGGGTACGCTTGATCTCGGCGTGGTCGCGTTAAGCCTCAACGTGCTGCTAGTCCTAGCCGTGTTCGGCGCAAGCCTTTGGGCTGACCGAGCCCTGCGCAGTCACGCAGACCGTTTGCAGAGCGTCACGGGAAAGCGCCCGACACTGTGGTGGAAGCGTCTGCTGATCCTCCTGCTACCCACGGTCGCGCTACTGTACGCACTGGGTGTGCATCTGGGCTATCCGCAACTGCAGGGGTTCAACTTCCAGGGTGGCGTGCAGTTGGGCAATGCCTTGATTGCGATGTGGATCGGCCTGAGCGTATACACCGGCGCGTTTATCGCCGAGATCGTGCGCAGTGGCATTCAGTCCATCGCTCGCGGACAGACCGAGGCTGCCAACGCGCTTGGATTGCGCCCGGGCCGGACCATGCGATTGGTGATTCTGCCTCAAGCCTTGCGAGTCATCGTGCCACCGCTGACGTCGCAGTACCTGGACATCACCAAGCACACCTCGCTTGGACTGGCAGTGGGTTACATGGACCTGCGTTCGACACTCGGCGGCATCACCATCAACCAGACCGGCAGAGAGCTGGAGGGGATCCTGCTGATGATGCTCATCTACCTCGGCATGAGCCTGCTGATCTCTGGCGCAATGAACCTCTACAACAACCGCGTCAAACTGCAGGGGCGCTGACATGAGCCAATCTTCCATTGCCTGGTTCCGTGACACCTTGCTGCAGCCGTCCGAGCCGCCGCGCGGGCAGACGGGCGTCAGCCACTGGCTGCGTGCCAGGCTGTTCAACGGTTGGCTCAGCAGCGTGCTGACGATCATTGCTTTGCTGGTCATCGCCGCTGCGGTGAATGCGGTTCTGCCTTGGCTGGCCAATTCGGTGTGGCAGGCTGACTCACTGGGTGAGTGCCGACGCCTGATGAATGGCGAGCCCGGGGCCTGCTGGGGCGTTATTCGCGAGCGTTGGCCACAGCTGCTGTTCGGTTTCTACCCACAGGAGGCTTATTGGCGGCCTCTCGCTTCGTTCGCGCTGCTGTTTGCAGCTCTGGGACCGATCCTGTTCAAGTGGGTGCCGCGTCGGGTGTTGTGGTTCAGTGCGGTTTATCCGGGCCTCGCGTTCTGGCTGATCTGGGGCGGATCGCTCTGGCAGCCGGTTTCGGCCTATGGCGGTCTGGCCATCGCCTGGTTGTTGTTCAGGATGTTGCGACGTCTGGGCGGCGGTGTCGCCGTGGCTTGCGCATTGCTCGCAGCGGCAGCCTGGTGGCTGCAAGGCATGCAGTACCTGGTCCTTGCGGCCAGCAAGCTTTCGCCGTTGGCCCTGACAGCGGTCAGCTCACGTGACCTGGGAGGCTTCTTGCTGTCGTTCGTGGTGGGTGTCAGCGGTATTGCCATGTCGCTGCCACTGGGCGTCCTGCTGGCACTGGGGCGGCGCTCGTCGATGCCGTTGATCCGGGTGATGAGCGTCACCTTCATCGAATTCGTGCGCGGCGTACCGCTGATCACACTGCTGTTTACAGCTTCGCTGCTGCTCAATTACTTCCTGCCACCCGGCACCTCGTTCGACTTGATCCTGCGGGTGATCATCATGGTGACCATCTTCTCGACCGCCTATATGGCCGAAGTGATCAGAGGGGGGCTGGCTGCACTGCCGCAGGGGCAGACCGAGGCCGCGCAGGCACTGGGCCTGGACTACTGGAAGGCGCAACGGCTGGTGATCATGCCGCAGGCCTTGAAGATCTCCATTCCGATGATCGTCAGTACCTTCATCGGTCTGTTCAAGGACACCACGCTGGTCGTGTTCATCGGCCTGCTCGATCCCATTGCATTGTCAACAGCCATTCGTGCCAGTACCCAGTGGCAGGGCGTGTACTGGGAGCTGTTCCTGTTCATCGGCGGCGTGTTCTTCGTCTTCTGCTTCGGCATGTCGCGTTACTCGATTCACCTTGAGCGTCGGCTCAAGACCGATCACCGTTGAGGAACCACAACAATGAAGAACGCGCCACTCGACGCCTTGCAGGCGTCCACTCAGGAAATTGCGATCCAGATCACCGGCATGAACAAGTGGTATGGCAACTACCATGCACTGCGTGACATCAATCTCACGGTGACCCGCGGCGAGCGCATCGTGATCTGCGGGCCATCAGGATCAGGCAAATCGACCATGATCCGCTGCATAAACCGGCTGGAGGAGTTTCAGCAGGGCCGCATCGTGGTAGACGGTACAGAGCTTACCAGCGACCTGCGCAAGATCGATGAAGTGCGCCAGGAAGTCGGCATGGTGTTCCAGCATTTCAACCTGTTCCCGCACCTGACCATCCTGGAGAACTGCACGTTGGCGCCGATCTGGGTGCGTCAGGTACCGCGCAAGCAGGCTGAGGAACAGGCCATGCACTACCTGAGCAAAGTCCGCATTCCAGAGCATGCCCACAAGTTTCCCGGGCAGTTGTCCGGTGGCCAGCAGCAGCGCGTTGCGATTGCCAGGGCGCTGTGCATGAACCCTAGGGTGATGCTGTTCGACGAGCCGACCTCGGCACTGGACCCGGAAATGATCAAGGAAGTACTCGACACCATGATTCAGCTGGCGGAGGAGGGCATGACCATGCTGTGTGTCACCCACGAAATGGGCTTCGCCCAGGCGGTGGCCAACCGGGTGATATTCATGGACCAGGGGCAGATCGTCGAGCAGAACGAGCCCAAGGCGTTCTTCAGCAATCCGCAATCCGAGCGCACCAGGGCGTTCCTGAGCCAGATCTTGCGGCACTGATCCCGGATATCTCTGGCGTCATCACTTTCGAGGAGGTGGGTTCGACCCTCTCCTCGCTTTTTTTTTCATTGAAAGGAGCCGCCCATGGGTGCATTTCTATTCATCATCAACGATGCGAGCTACGGTTCAGAACGGGCCTACAATGCGTTGCGTCTTGCCGGGTCATTGTCGGCTCGCAAACAGGCGCAGGTGCGCGTATACCTGCAGTCCGATGCGGTCAGCTGCGCCCGCGCAGGCCAGTTGGTACCCACTGGCCACTACAACCTGGAGCTGGTGTTGGCCAAGATCTTGCGCAAGGGCGAGGTTGCTCTGTGTGGCGACGGGATGGATGCCCGGGGCATGCGCGAGGTCGAACTGGTCGCCGGGGCGCGACGTGCAGCACCTGGGGAGTTGGCAGACTGGGCCATGGAAGCGGAGAAGGTGCTGATTTTCTAAGGTGCCGGGTCGCCCTGGCGCTGAGCGCAAAGGCGGCCTGGCGGCATTGCGTCAGGCCTCACGCGCTGCTTGTGCATGGCGCCGAGTGCGCTGCAGCAAAGCCAGGCCGGCCATGGCAATCAATACAGGCGGCAGGATCAGGCCTGAAACCACAGTCCATCCGAACGCATCGAGCAAGCCGCCGGACAAGAATGAACCCACCACCATCGTGCCGAAAATCACGAAATCATTGACCGCCTGAACCCTCGGGCCATCCTCGGGGGCGTGGCATGTCAGCACCAGTGCCGAAGCACCAAGGAAGCCGAAATTCCAGCCGATACCCAGGAGTATCAGCGCGAGCCAGAAGTGGCCGATGCTCATGCCGGAGACACCCACCAGTGCCGCCAGGCCAATCAACAGCAGGCCACACTGGATGATCGACGGTGCTCCAAAGCGGCTGATTAACCGCCCGGTAAAGAAGCTCGGTGCATACATCGCAATCACATGCATTTCAATGCCGGTATTCGAATGGGTCCTGGCAATGCCACACAAATCCATGGCCAAGGGGGCAGAGGTCATCATGAAGTTCATCATCATGTAGCTGACCACGCCACACAGCATCGCGATGATGAAGCGGGGCTGACGGACTATTGCAAACACATTACCCGCAGGCAGAGCGGTGGGACGGGACGGAGGGCGGTTGAACCTCACACCGATGAGCACCAGGGCAGACAAAATCGCGACGATGGCAGCGGCGATATAGGTGACGACATATGCCTGGCCCGACATGCTCATTGTGCCGTTGACCAATTGCGGGCCCAATACGCCCGCCACCACCCCGCCAGCCAACACGGTAGACAGGGCTTTGGGGCGCTGCGCCTGGTCGACGCATTCAGCGGCAGCAAAGCGGAAAGTAAGCACCACCGCTGCGTATGCCCCCCCGAACAGCATGGCTGCGCAGAACAGTACAAACGAACCCACCGTCAGTGCGTACGCGGAAAGCAGGCCCATCACGGTGCCGCACGCATTGCCAATCATGAACGCTGCAGTGCGCCCCCAGCGACGGCCCACCATGCCGATGGGAAGCGTAGCCAGTGCCATACCAATGACGAATACCGTAATCGGCAGCGTCGCCAGGGACGCCGAAGGCGCCAACATGTTGCCGATGATGGCGCCCGTGGCATACACCACCACGGAATTGGCACCAGAAAGCGCCTGGGCTATGGTCAGGCGCCAGACGTTAGGGTTTGAGAGGGATAGGAACATTGCAGTTTTCCAAGCACTACAGAGTTGATGCGCACTGCGCATTCTCATCAGGCCAGTGGACCGCAAGCAACGCAAAAATTGTTTAGGGCTGGCAATGAAACCTTGGTTCAGTGCCTTGCATTCCCCGCCTCACCCTTCATGTAGGCCTGCGGACTGCTACCCAGCTCCTGGCGAAACGCATAGATGAATGCAGAAGTGGAACCATAACCGAGCTCCAGGGCGGTACGGGTAACGTCCAGCCCGCTACCCAGCATTTCAATGGCCCGGAACAAGCGTAAGCGCCTGCGCCAGGTCCGCAGGCTCATGCCGGTTTCAGCCTGGAAGCGCCGAGCCAATGTGCGCTCTGACATGCCGAGCACACTTGACCACGCCGCCATCTCGGTAGGATCGGCAGGATCGGCGTACAAGGTTTCGCACAAACCCACCAGCGAGGGACTTGAGGGCCAAGGTAACGCGGTGGACATAGGTGTCGCGCGCCGAAGCTGATCAAGGATCAGTTGCGTGATACGCGCCGCGTAGTCGTCCTCATCCTGTTCATGTTCGATGCGTGCAGCTTCGACGATCAACGCTTTGAGCAAGGGCGAGACGGCAAACAGCGTCGGCTGATCCGAAGGCAGGCCGGAAGCGATCCGTTCATCGATCCACAAGCTGCGAAACTCGGCGCCAAACATCGAGCCAACCTTGTGATCGAGCCCGGTCGGCAGCCAGGCCGCCTGTTCAGGCGATATGACGAACGAACCTGCCCGGGTCGTTACGGTCAGCACGCCGGAGATGGCATACACCATCTGATGCCAGGCATGCGAATGCTCGGGGAAGGTATGCCTGGCAGGTATCGATTGAGCGCGCACCTTGAGCGGATCGGGTGGCGGCAGGTCCTGAGGGGCTTCGATAATGTCCCAATGCATTGTGGGTTCGTCCGGAACGTGTGTGCTCGCAGGATAGCGAATCATGCGCATGGCCAACTGGAGCACATTTCATGTGCAATGCAAGTTTACTCATGATCAGCAGCGACCTGTCTTCTGTTCTACATCGTCTGGCAGTTAGTCGAAAGCCCGCCAACTCCGAATGGGTTTTAATGCTGCAACGAGATGGCCCGCCCGCCGCGCACAGGGTATTTCCGTAAAGCGGCCATCTCGTACCCTTTAGCTTCAACCCATAATAGGAGTTGCAAACACCATGGCCTGTGTTGACCGTTACAACATGCCCCTTTCGACCGCATCGGAGATCGCGGCAGAGCGCTACCGTACAGGCGTGGACCTCTTGCTCTCCCTTTGGACCGGTATCGCCGAAACGCTCGACGAGGCGATTGCCGCAGACCCTGATTTCGCCATGGCTTATGCGGCCCGTGCACGCTTTCATGCCATCCGCACCGAGATTGCAGATGCCAAGGCCAAGATCGCTAAGGCCCAGGCGTTGGTGCAGGCCCGGGGGACCGAGCGCGAGCGCAGCCATATCCAGACGCTGTCTTATGTCATCAATGGTGAACCTGCGAAGGCCTTGGCCAACGCGTTGCAACACCTTGATCAGTGGCCGCTGGACATTGTGATCATGTCCCTGCCGCTGGGCGCGTTCGGCCTGTTTGCCTTCTCTGGCATGGCAGACCACGACCAGGCGCGCGTCGAACTCTGCGAGCGTCATGCGCGGCATTTCCCTGAAGACGACTGGTGGTTCCTCAACTACCGCGGCTGGGCGCACGGTGAGAATGGCGATGTATCGCTTGGGCGTGCATTGACCCAGCGCTCACTGGAGCTGCGCCGTAACAACGTCAACGGTGTCCACGCGGTCGCCCATGTGCTGTACGAAGCGGGCGCCAATGAGGAAGCGGGCGAAGTGATCAAAGGCTGGCTGCCGGGCTATGACCGCAGCGGCACCTTGCACAATCATATTGCCTGGCATGGGGCACTGATTGCGCTCGAGCGTGATGACCTCGAAGGGGCACTGGGCATGTATGCCGAGCACGTCGCCCCGGCCGTCGCCACCGGCCTACCAATCAACGTGATCAGTGATACCTCTTCGTTCCTGTGGCGCATGCAGGCCTACGGGCATACGGTACCTGCGGGCCTGTGGGAGGAGGCGGCGCAGTACGCAGCGAACTACTTCCAGCAACCTGGCTTCCCGTTCGCCGATTTTCATATGGCGCTGCTGGCTGCAGCCACTGGCAATCAGGCTGCGCTGGAACAGCGTGCGGCAGCACTGAATACGCTGGTCAACGATGGCAAGCTCAAGGCGGGCCCTGTGGTGCCAGCGCTGTGCCACGCGGTTATGGCCTTCGCGCAGGGGCACTACACCGATTGCGCACGCATTCTGGAGCCGCTGGCCCAAGACGTGGTGCGCATCGGTGGCAGTGGTGCGCAGCGGGAAATCGTTGAAGACACCCTGCTGGTAGCGTTGATGCGCGCCGGTGAAGCCGAGAAGGCGAGGGCCTTGCTGGACCAGCGCCTGCACCGTCGACCATCCCCACGAGATAGCCGCTGGCTGACAAGTCTGGCAGCGCACTGATCCACTGATGTTACGTCGATGCAATAGAGACTGGCTGATCTGTTCACGGATCAGCCGGCTTTTGCTCACCCTCAAAACGGGATTTGCGCAATGAGCATTACCGTCACCGCCGCCCCGCACGGGCTGCGCGGGCTGTTGTTGAAGTGGTTGAGTCCGGTGGGCGTCATTGCCATCGCGCAATTGTTCGGCACTTCGCTGTGGTTCAGCGCCAATGGCGCCGCTGACTCGTTGATGACGGCTTGGCAGGCGTCTGCTGCCGATATCGGTTGGCTGACCAACGCCGTACAACTCGGCTTCATTGTCGGCACCTTGAGTCTGTCCCTGAGCGGCGCGGCTGACCGCTTTCGTGCCAGTTCGCTGTTCTTCTGCTGTGCTATCGCAGGGGCGCTGTTCAACCTGGCATTCGCCTTTGCGGCGGACGGTCTTGCCACAGGTGCTGTCTTGCGCTTCTGTGTAGGGGTGACCTTGGCCGGCATCTACCCCATGGGGATGAAGCTGATCGTTGGCTGGGCACCGGAGCGTACCGGGCTTGCGCTGGCTCAGCTGGTAGCCATGCTGACGCTGGGTACGGCATTGCCGCATGCCTTGCGCCTGGTGGGGGCCGACTGGTCGTGGCAGGCCATTATTACCGCGTCGTCGGTACTGGCGCTGACAGGTGCGGTGCTCATCGGCCTGCTGGGTGATGGGCCGCACGCGCGCAGCGGGCGGCGCGCCGGTAATGGCCCCCATAAGCGTGCTGGCGCCATCCTGGGAGCGTTCAGAATCAGCCGGTTTCGTGCGGCGACCCTCGGCTACTTCGGCCACATGTGGGAGCTGTACGCGTTCTGGACCGTTGTGCCTTTGATTGTCGATCGTTCCGGGCTGGCTCAGGCTTATCCCACCCTGGGTGTAGCGGGTCTTTCGTTCTTCATCATGGCCGTGGGCGCGTTGGGCTCGCTGATCGGAGGTGTGCTCTCTCAGCGAATCGGCAGTGACCGGGTCGCATTGACGGCACTTGGCACTTCGGGCCTCTGCGGGCTTTTTTTCGTGCTAATACAGGCACAGATGCAGCCGTGGTTGTTGCTGTTGTTGCTTGCGCTATGGGGCGCCAGCGTAGTGGCGGATTCCCCTCAATTTTCGGCACTCGCCGCTAAAGCGTGCCCACAGGATGCTGTTGGCAGCGCACTGGCCATTCAGAACAGCATCGGCTTTGCCATCACCGTTGTGTCGATCGCCTGCACAAGCTGGCTGTTCGAACGGGTGGGTATCGATGCCTTGTGGATCCTCATACCCGGTCCGCTGTTGGGCTTGCTGGGTTATATCGGGTCGCTCAGGCAGGCGGACGCTTGACGTAGCGCTTGCGCAGTTCCTTTGCAAATAAGAACAAAATGTGAGGTCTTTGCGATGCATGAAGTAGGCGTATGGGGGCTTCTCTCCCCAGCGGTAACCATTTGCCTGGCCATTTTTACGCGTCAGGTAATCCTGTCACTGATGCTGGGTTGTTTTGCCGGCTTTCTGGTGCTGTCGAATTTCCATATTGGCCAAGGGCTGGAAAGCTCGGTACAGGGCGCCATCGATGTTTTCAAATCTGACGGTGTAGTCAGGACGCTGATTTTTACCGTGATGATCAGCGGCGTGATTCACCTGGCCAGGATCACCGGTGGCATGCAAGGGTTGGTTAATCTGATCTCCGAGCGCCTGAGGATCGTGCGCGGCCCCGTCAGCACGCAATTGCTGGCAGGATTGCTGGCCATGCTGATCTTCATCGACAGCTACCTGGCCATGCTCACTTCGGGCGCCGCGACCGCCGAGCTCGCCCGCAAGCACCGCCTCGCCCGCGAGCAAGTGGCCTATGTGATCAAGAACGCGGGCATCAGTGCCTGGTCTTCGGTCATGTTCAATGGCTGGGGTGCCATGATGCTCGGCATCGTCGCCGTACAGGTGGATAATGGCAGCATTGCTGGCAACCCGTTCAACATCCTGGCGCATTCGATTGCTTATAACCTGTTCGCCTGGGCGAGTATCGCCCTCGTCCTGTTAAGCATTTTCACACCGTTTGCCTTCCCCGCGATGCGCCGTGCCAAGCAACGCGCCGCCGAAGGGATCGAGCTACGACCAGGGGCCACACCTCTGGCAGTGGTGAGCGAGCAGCAGGTCTCGCAAAAGGGTGGCGTTTCGAACCTGCTGGTACCGTTGCTGGCGCTGTTCCTGTTCGTTCCGGTTGGGCTCGTGATAACCGGCAAGGGCGTCATCGGCAATGGTTCGGCTTCGACGGCGATTCTGTGGGCGGTCATCTTCGGACAGGTGGTGGGGTGCATCCACTACGTGTGGGTTCGGCGGGTCATGCGCATTGGGGAGTACATCAATCATCTGGTCGAAGGTTATCAGGCGATGGTGCCGCTGGTCGTTGTACTGACGCTGGCATTCCTGATCGGTGACCTGTCCAGCCAGCTCAAGATCGGGCAGTTCCTCTCATCCCACTTCAGCATGCTCATGCCGGTGGGGCTCGTGGCGGCCTTCGTGTTCGTCGTTGCGGCGGTGATTTCTCTGTCCACGGGGACGTCCTGGGGTACGTTCTCGATCATGATACCGATCGGTATCCAGCTCGCCGTGTCGTCGGGGGCGGACCCTTACCTGGTGATTGGCGCTGCGATTTCGGGCGCCATCTTCGGTGACACTTCGTCGCCTATCAGCGATACCGGGATTGTCACCGCCACCGCCACCGGCAATGACATGATGGATCACATCAAGACTCAGCTTCCGTACTGCCTGACGGCTGCAGCCATTGCGCTCACAGGCTTTGTCGTACTCGGCATGAGCGGGCATTGACGCTCCATGAATTCCTGGCCGTTGAGCTGAACGCCAGCGGCTTGGCTTATCGATTGAGGAAAATGGATTACTGACATGGCAACTCCGGCCTACCTGAATGCGTTGCGAGCATTCGAAGCTTCTGCCCGACATGGAACCTTCACAGCTGCTGCGGCCGAGTTGAACGTCACCCCAGCAGCGGTGGGCCAGCAGGTCAGAAACCTCGAGGCATGGTTGGGCACCTCATTATTCATCCGGGCAGGCCGCGGCACCGGCCAACTCGAACTGACACCCAATGCGCAGCTTGCACTGCCCGATATCCGGGCGGCATTCGATCGGCTGGCGATCGGTGTAGCGCGCTTGAGGGAGGGGAGTGCACATAGTGGCTTGACGGTCACGGTCAGCCCGGCTTTCGCCTCCAAATGGCTGGTACCTCGGCTTGAACGGTTTCAAAGCGCTTATCCAACGCTCGATGTGCAGTTGGACACCGACGCTCGTTCACTGGATTTCACGGTCGAGCGGGTGGACATCGGTGTTCGCTACGGCAGTGGTCAATGGACAGGCTTGACGTCTGAACGGCTCATGGAAGAGTCGTTGTTTCCGGTTTGTGCGCCGGACTACCCGCTGCTGCGCAACGGCCAGTTGGAGCCTGGTACGCTGCACAAATGTACGCTCATTCACGACCTGTCCATGCCCAATGATGCCGCATTCCCGGGCTGGAGAAGCTGGCTTGATCGCGCGGGCTACCCCGAGGTGGACGCAGACCATGGCTTGCGAATCAACAACTCGGCTGCCGTGCTGCAGGCTGCCGTCGAGCGTCAGGGCCTTGCGCTGGCACGCAGCGTCATGGTGCAGGATGACCTGAACGCCGGACGCCTGATTCGCCCGCTGTTGGCAGGTGCTGGTGAATGGCCTTTGCAGCAGGCTTACTACATCGTCTACAAGACAGACCACGGTGAACTGACCAACGTGCGGCTTTTCCGTGAATGGTTGATGGCCGAGGCCGAGAACTGTCGCGCCTGAACTGCCGGCCGCACCATCAGCGCGACTGACGCAACTTCTCGATAGGGCGGCGCCTAGGACATGTGGAGCGGCGGGGCCTTCAGTGCGGTAAAGTTTTTCTACTCCGTGCAAACATTAAATATCGTTTGTCGCGGCACAGTCTGGTGCGAATAATCGATTCCAATGCAGTCGTGTAGGGCGCCAACTGTATGACCTGGCCTGAAGCACTCCAGCCCAGGCGGCCTGCGCCCTCGGCCTGATGCCACCCTTTCGGATATCGCCCATGCTTGTTAACGCTGACTTTTCCCGACCTGCCACGGTAATGGCTGATGATTACCATTGGGTAACCTCACCGCAGCCAGGCGTGGAGCGTGTGATGCTCGATCGAGTCGGCGGCGAAAAGGCGCGGGCGACAAGTATCGTGCGCTATGCACCGCGATCTGATTTTCCTGAGCATTTCCATCCTGGCGGGGAGGAGGTCTTTGTTCTGTCAGGCGTCTTTTCTGAAAATGACAAGCACTATCCTGCTGGATATTACCTGCGCAACCCTCCGGGATCATCCCATCAGCCCTCCAGCCTAGAAGGGGCAGTGATCTTCGTTAAGCTGTGGCAAATGCAGCCAGAGGAAAGGGTGGCGACGCGTATCGATACCAGAGACCCCGCCTTTTGGGTCCGCTCGGCGGGGCGAGATATTTGCCTGCTCTTCGCCAGTGCCCACGAACATGTCAGCCTCCAACGACTGCCACCTGGGGAGCTTGTATTCCAGGGATGTTCCGGGGGCGCTGAGTTGCTTGTCATCGAAGGCCAGGTAGAGGCTCAAGGGCAGACCCTGGACCAGGGAAGCTGGATGCGTTTACCACCTGGGTTCGATCCGGCGCTGGTAAGCGGAGCTGAAGGGGCGACCCTGTTCATCAAAACAGGCCATCTGTGTATTCCAATCGAGCAAACGTCATGACCGGATCAGCACGAATAGCAATCATAGGTGCCGGGCTGAGCGGTCTCTATGCGGCTTTCAGGCTCCAACAGTTGGGTATCGATTATGTCCTGCTTGAAGCCCGGTCGACACCGGGTGGACGGATTGTCACCCTGTCTTCAGCACAAATGCGCGGTTCAACGCATGACGCCAATGAACCTTCCGACTATTACGACTTGGGCCCGTCATGGTTTTGGCCAAGCTTTCAACCCCAGCTGGCTCGCCTCGTTGCCGAGTTGGGACTGGAGCAATTTGCGCAGCACGAAAAAGGTGACATGCTTATCGAACGCTCACACCATTCTCCGCCCCTAAGGATGGCTAGCTTCACCAATTCTCCATCGGCCATGCGAATTGTAGGCGGTATGTGGGCGTTGGCTGACGCCTTGCGAAATGGGATTGATACCGAGCGTCTTCATACTGGCCAGACCGTTTCTTGTATCAGGCGCGTGGAGGGTGGCGTTGAGGTCGAAAGTCGACACGATAGTCTTGGCCTTGCTACTTGGAGAGTGGCCCATGCGCTGCTTGCGCTGCCGCCCCGTCTGGCGCAAGCAACGATCGACTTCTCTCCCGCGTTGCCGAGCGCTTTGTCGCATGGCTGGGCAGAAACCGCTACATGGATGGCTCCTCACGCCAAATACTGCGCGGTGTATGAACGCGCATTCTGGCGAGACCAGGGACTGTCCGGAGCAGGGCGCAGCAGCCTTGGCCCGATGGTAGAGATTCATGATGCATCGACGGCAGAGGGTCGGGCTGCGCTGTTTGGCTTCATAGGCATTCCGGCCACTTTAAGACAGACGCTTGATCAAGCGGCGCTTCGCAACCTTTGTCTCGAGCAGTTCACGCGAATGTTCGGTGCACAGGCCGCGCATCCTCTGGCTCATGACATCAAGGACTGGTCAATGGAACGGCATACTGCGGTCCAGGCTGACTGCCTGAGCGTAGGTCAGCATACTGCAGCACCGCCTAGTGCTCCGACCTCGGGCAAGTGGGTCGATTACTTAACTGGCGTAGCCAGTGAGTGGTCGCCGATATTTCCCGGCTACCTCGCGGGTGCGATCGATGCGGTCGACCGTGCGATCACTTCATTGTCGCTTTAAGTAATAAGCCATATACCTCGATTACGTCTTGCCTCGCAGCATGAAATATCGGCGATAGAACAAATTAAAGAGGCATGAAATTACAGGGAGCGTAAACGGGTTTGCTTCGCATCTCCAGCGGGCCGGGGCGCCAACTCGAGGTGCTTGGGGCCAAGCGTGAGGCTCGTACGGTAACGAAGTGTTTGAACCTAAAGTCGTGGATGAGCTACTATGCAGCTCCGTGTCAGGCTACGACAGATTAGTCGTGGGCTCTCATGTTTTATAGGTGACTGCATGTATGGGGCTGGTATGTCTTCATGTAATGCGCTGGGCATTCGTTTGAAGGAGGAGCGTAAGCGCTTGGGATATAGTCAGCAATCTTTTTCAGATAAGCTGGACGTGTCGCGCCGCACTCAAACGATGTATGAGACTGGCTCTCGTGATCCTGGGGGTTGCTATCTGCGCAAGGCGCTAAGTGAAGGTGTTGACATAGCCTATGTGATGACTGGCGTCAGGTCATTCAGGCAGCTAGTTAATATAGGGCAATCGGAGGAGAAGCTTCTCCAGTTGTTCATGCATTTAACGCCTGAGCAGAAAGACACTGTGTTTCGTATTATTTATAATATTGCACAGGAATAAGGTGTGGGCTTCACTGTATTTCCGGGCGTGCGTCAGGGGAGGTGTTGGATTTAAGTTGTTTAAGCCATTTATAAACCGTGGCTCTACCAAGACCAAGCACTTTCGATATGTAATCAGCAGCGCTTTTTCCGTCAAAAGCTCTCTCGTTATACAGCGCATTGATGAGTTGGCGCTTGTCGCGCATTTTGAGCGTTGCGAATGACAAGTTTCGATCGCGCATCCAACCTTGAAGGAACGTATTTATTTTTTCCTGCCAGTCGTCCCGGAATAACGCTTCTGGTTGTGGGATAATCCTGGATGCTTTGAATAAGTTGTTGAGGGCGTCCCTGGCCTGCTCAAATACGGACAAGTTCAAGTTGATGCACATGATATAAGCTGGCTTGTCGGCGGAGTCTCGTAGCACTACCGATATTGAGCGCGTATTTTGACCGTTCCAGTTTAGCTTCTCATATGGGCCTATTGTAGTAGCGCTTTCGAAGGCTCCCGGCAGTTCATCAAGCGCTGAATCGTCGCCCAGTTCGCGTTGAGAGAAGTTGTTAGCGATATAGGTCACTTGCTGGGTCTTCAGCTCGTGCAAAATAATTTCGGCATGAGGGAAGAATAGTGTGGCAATCGCGTCTGCAATCGCTTCGTAATTGGCTGGCGTTGGCATATTTTTCTGACTTCGCTTCACAAAATATGAGCTATAGGGTGGTGGATCTGCGCAGGGTCGGTGCGATGATAGCATTTACTATGGTGCGGGTCACTACCCCCGCTCACCCTGCGTAGAACAGGGCTGCTATCAATTCCACTGAGTGATTGGCATATAATCGATGGGGTTGAAACACAGGCGGAGTGAGGGGAGGTTAGCACCACGTTCAGTTGTCACACGGTTATTTAGCCGATTTTCTGGTGAGCGGGCTTTGGCAACTTAAGGCAGAGCGGCGAGGAGTGTTTCAAGCTGTCCAGG
The DNA here is from genome assembly GCF_044900445.1 of Pseudomonas sp. NPDC089407. Lineage (NCBI taxonomy): Bacteria > Pseudomonadati > Pseudomonadota > Gammaproteobacteria > Pseudomonadales > Pseudomonadaceae > Pseudomonas > Pseudomonas sp. NPDC089407. The sequence goes on along the minus strand of NZ_JBJDNB010000004.1, from coordinate 187,557 downwards.
CCTAAGCCTGGACATTGTTTCAGTGCGGGGTCAGACCTCGCGGAGGAATTCGGAAACTTTCTGTAAACCGGTTTTAAGCGCTTCAGTGTTATTGGTATACCCAATGCGTACATAACCCTCGACATCGAGGGCGCTGCCGGGAGTGAAGATAACCCCTTTGGATTCAAGAAGCTTCAGGCAAAAATCGCGCGATGACATTTCCGTGTCGATTTTAAGCAGGGCCGTAGTGCCGGATTTGGGTTTGATATAGGACACTTTCGGCTCTTGTTCAACCCAAGCATCCAAAATCTCTAGATTGCCTCTGGTAATGGCGTGGTTGCGCTCTAAAATCTTGTGACGGTTTTCAAGAGCGATGCAGGCAAAATGATCGTCCAGCATCCCCACACTGATGGTGTTGTAGTCGCGGTGAATGGAAACTGCTCTCAGCAACGCCTCGGGGCCGGCAATCCAGCCAAGGCGAAGACCGGCGAGAGAGTAGGTCTTCGACATGCTAGCGGTGCTGATGCCTTTTTCATACAAGTCCGCAACAGAGACGGTGTAGCCATCACCTACCTGATCGGTGCCCCGGTAGACCTCATCGCACAAGAGCCAGGCATTAACAGAGCGGGCGATTTCAACCACTTTCTCCAAGAAGGCCTGATCCATCAGGGAGCCCGTCGGATTGTTGGGATTGTTGATCGCAATCACTCGGGTATTAGGGCGAACGAGGTCGCGGAGCTCATTCAGGTCTGGGAGGAACAAGTTCTCCTCACGCAGCCGCAGAATGTCAACCTCGGCACCGTAACTTTCAGGAATCGAATAATGCTGCTGGTAGGTGGGGGAAACAGAGATAACGTGATCGCCAGGCTCAACAAGCGTCTCGTAAACCAGTGCATTCGCTCCAATCGCACCGTGGGTGGTCATGATATTGCTGGGTTTCTGCTTTTGATACAGCGAAGCGACGACGGTACGAAGACGCTCCGATCCTTCGATTGCGCCGTACGTCATTTTCATCGGCAGAATTTCCGAAAGGATGGTGTCTTTTTTATCTGCGAAATCCAGAAGCTGTTCAATCGTTATGGACTCAACACAGGTCTCTGCCAGGTTGTAGGTGCACTGGTTTTCGTACTCGTTCATCCAGATTTCGACGCCAAAATTTTTAATCTTCATTTTTGTTTCTCTTTTCGTGGTTGTCTGAATAGAGGTGGGGGTTTGTCAGTTCGTTTCGCTGAGGCCAAGCGGTTCTTTTGATCGCTTGGTTTTCATCTGTAGATTTTTGATCGTGTTGCCAAGGTAATAAGCTACATAGCAAATGGCTATGAATGGAAGGCTGAAGTAAATGGCGATTCGCTGTTCAGGATCGAAGGCGATGGCGATAATTGCAGCGAGGCAACCGGATATGGTAATGATCGGTGCCAAAGGATACCAGCGTACCTGGTAGGAAAGTGTACGGATATCCCCACCTTCTTTGATAAATTTCTTTCGGAAAATAACCTGGCAGCAGCCAATACTTAGCCAAACCGCTACGACTGCAAAGCCTGCGACAGAGACTAGCGCAAGGTAAATTGTTTCAGGCGCCCAGACGCTGCTTAAAAGTGCTGCGACCCCTCCAATCATAGTGAACAATATCGCGTTGAGGGGTGTACCTTTTTTCGTAAGTTTTGCGAAAGCGCGTGGCAGTTGGCCTTGATCTCCAAGCGACCAAAGCATTCGAGCGGCAGCGTACAAGCCTGAATTCGCTGCAGACAGCAAGGCTGTAATGATGACCAAGTTTATGATGTCGGCGGCGTACGGAATACCGATACGACTAAACACAACCACGAACGGGCTTTCGCTTAGACCCGCATCCTCTCGCGGTAGTAATAGCGCAATGACGATAATCGTCCCCACAAAGAAAACCACAAGTCTCAATACGGTCGCTCTGAGGGCTTGTGGAATAGCCTTTTCTGGATCCCGCGTTTCGCCTGCTGCTACGCCGATCAACTCTGTCCCACCAAATGCAAATACGACCGCTAATAAAGCCAGTGCTATTGCGCTCACGCCTGTCGGGAAAAGCCCTTCCCTCGTGAAGTTCTTGAAGCCGGTTGTTTCTGGATCAACCTGGCCTATGACGCCGAACACTGCCAGGCCACCAAGCACGATAAAGACAACAACAGTCAAAACCTTGACCAGAGAGAGCCAAAATTCGATTTCTGCAAAAACACGTACAGATAATAAGTTGTTGACTGTGATCAGCGTGCCGAACAGCGCAGCCCATGTCCATACGGGGACGCCTGGGAACCAGCGCTCTAAAAGCACACCCACGCCAAGCAGTTCAGAGCCGATAGTGACGGCCCAGCTGAGCCAGTAAATCCAAGCCACCGTATAGCCGGTGGCGGGGCCAATCAGATGAGTGGCGTAATGGCTGAAGGAGCCGGTTACCGGCATCTGGACAGCAAGCTCTCCCAGGCACGACATGACACAGTAGGTCATGAGCGCGCCTAAAGCGTAAGCGATTACCGCAGCTAAGGGGCCGGCCTGGTTCACCGTAAATCCTGACGCCAGGAACAGGCCTGTTCCGATTGTACCGCCAATGGCCAACATGACCAGGTGCCGTTGCTCAATATCCTTGCGAAATTCACGTGCCTTTCTTGGGGGTTTGGTGGACGTCACCATTATTGTTTTTCTCCGGGTACCACGTGAGACGTGTAGTGCTCCCGTCCTGCTTGCGAGAACACTGCCTACCAGCGACGGAGCTCGCCCTACGCTAGGGTGAGCGATCAAAATGTCTACCGTAGACAAAATGTATCTGTTCGTGGAGAATCGTGCAAGCCCGATCTCGTCGATTCGCGTCCACTGATCGCAACGGCGAGGTCAGGCGCGTCCACTGACTGATATCTGGAGGTTTGCAATGCCCATTCAACGTCTCAAAACCGACGCCCGCATGAGCGCGGCGGTCATTCACAATGGAACTGTCATGCTGTCTGGAGAGATTGCGAACGATCTGACCGGTGGTGTGTTTCGACAGACGCAAGAAACACTCAGCAATATTGATCAGCTCCTTGAAGTTGCGGGTACTACAAAAGATCACCTGCTATCGGCAACGATTTATTTAAAAAATATCCAAAGCGACTTCAATGCCATGAATGAGGCCTGGGAGCAATGGATACCGGAGGGCAGGGCGCCTGCTCGCGCAACCGTTGAAGCGCAGATGTTTTCTCCGGATGTCTTGGTCGAAATTTCGATTGTGGCGGCATTGCCAAGCTAAACCTGAAACACTTTAGCTCGGGCGCGAAGCGCTAGGCAGTTAACCGTTAACCCAATATCGCTGCAGGCACCCGCCGATACGGACACACCTGTGATATTCGTCAAACAGGGCTAAGTCGTCGGCGCTGGCGCCCTCTTGAGGAGGCTGGGGAATACGTCCAATCACTCAGCGATATTGCAGTTGTTTGAGGCGCGTGCGCCACACGCCCCTCACGCCATGCGCGTCAAATCATACTCGCATGCTGAGCACCCGATGCATCGTGTTCCAGTCCATGTCTGGCGCATTCGCAACGGGTTCCAACCCACACCAGTCAGCGATAAATATAGCGATGGATTTTACCTGCCGCAGTGATTCAATGTTTTCGATGGTGGTACCAAAGAATGCGGCTGCAGCCGCCCGCACAGGCTGTTTCTTGTTTTTGTGTTTGGCATCCATCTATGCCTACTCCTCATTTGGTAGGTTGTGTGCGTCTGATTCGTCAAGCTCGTTGCCCGAGCCCTCGTTTCGAACGACTTGAAGGTAGCCATCGATGGACATAGGCTGTATATCCATATTTGAATTTTTCCTATGGCCACTCCATGCACTCAGTCCTGCTGACCGATCTACTTTCCCGAAGCCTGAGCAAAGATTCGGCTGTGACCCTGCAGCGACAGATCTACGAGGTCATCCGTCGCGCTGTCCTTGATCACACCTTGGTGTCGGGCCAGAAGCTGCCATCTTCGCGGGCCCTGGCTGCTGAGTTGGGGATTTCGCGAATCACGATCTCGCTTGCGTACGATCGTCTGCTGTCAGAGGACTACCTCATCACAAGCACTGGGAACGGAACGTTCGTGGCCGAAACGTTGAGCCAACCGCTGGGTGCTGCAGCCGACGCCGTCCATACCCGATGTTCGATGCAGCTGTCTCATCGAGGAGCTCTTCTGGAAAGTTTACCGGGGGGCGCGGGCGTCTCCTCCGGTGCATTTGTCCCGGGAGTGGCTGATGCGGAAGCTTTCCCCTTTCACATCTGGAGGCGCTTGGTTTCTCGTCACCTTGGCAAAGGTGACCTCAAGCTGGCGGGCTACACCAATAACGGCGGGCTACTCGGTTTGCGGGAAGCCGTGGCAAGCTACTTGAAGATTTCACGCTCAGTCACCTGCGACCCTGGTCAAGTCATTATTACTTCCGGTACACATCAGTCAGTCGACCTCTGCGCGCGGCTGTTAGCGGACGTGGGTGACGCGGCGCTGGTAGAAAACCCCTGCCACTGGGCTTTTCCAACAGTTCTCACTGCCTCGGGAATGCAAGTCGTTGCGGGTGATGTCGACATGCAAGGCCTATCCGTTGAGTCGAGCTTCTTACCCGTCAATACGAAGCTTGTGGTAGTAAGCCCGTCCCACCATTATCCAACCGGGGTCGTAATGCCTCTGAGCCGGAGACTGGAGCTTCTGCAGAGCGCGCGGGCCGGGAAACTCTGGATTTTAGAAGATGATTATGACAGCGAATTTCGTTATGACGGGGCTCCCTTGCCGTCATTGCAAGGGCTCGATACGGACGGGCGGGTGATCTACATTGGCACGTTCAGCAAGGCGATGTTCGCCGGGATCCGTTTGGGCTATATGGTTGTTCCACCGCATCTAGCGGATGCGTTTGCAAACGCGAGTACCAAGCTTTATCGCTCAGGTTCTCTGCACATCCAGGCTGCCGTTGCGGATTTCATCCATGGCGGACACTTTCATCAGCACATCCGCAAAATGCGCACTGAATACGCAGCTCGGCAGGAAACGCTTCGGGGGGAAGTAAAACGCCGTATGGGCGATCTGGTGACCCTTTCGGAAGCCCGAGCGGGGCTGCATCTATTTGCAAGATTCGCCAACGGAGTAGATTACCAGTCAGTTTTGTATGAGTCGCGTAAGCAGGGTCTCAGCCTAGGGTTACCATGCTTCGTAAACAGTATGCCTTCCCTGGAAAACCGATGCGTGGTGCTAGGCTTCGGAAGCGTGCCATTACCGGATATTCACGCAGGTGTAGAGCGATTAACGATCGCGGTCGAAAAAAGCATGATGCGCTCTTAACCGTGCCCCCCGCAGGAACGCGAGACAGACATCGAGTGGCTCTATCAATTTTACAATTTTGGCTATACCAGCTATAGCCATCTTTCACCTATCGTCATGTACAGGCGGCTGCTACCCGGCAGCCATTGTTCCCGATCTAGCCAAGAGTGACGATCAGTGACGATACAAACAAAACCCATGCCAGATCAGGTCCTCGCAGCAGCTCCGGCCCAGGCTACCGATAGCCAAGCTGAAGCTTTGGCAAGCCAGTTTTTTGGATTGAATGGTAGAGCGAAGCTCCTGACCGGGGAGCGCGACCTTAATTTTCATTTTGCCTGTAGCGATGGCCGTCAGTTCCTACTAAAAATCTCTAACCCCGCAGAAGATCCTCACGTGGTGGATTTTCAGAACAAAGCGATGCTGCATATCGAGCGCACCGACCCTACCCTTGAGGTTCAGCGGGTTTTCCCAAACCTGGAAGGTGGGTATCAGATCGCGGTAAGTGTCAATGGTGACACAACCTTTCTTCGGTTGTTCTCCTTCGTGGAAGGCATTCCTCTAGCCAAGGTGAGGCAGCCGACGCTGGCGATTCGCTCAGCATTAGGCGTGAGCTTGGCTCGCTTGGGTATCGCGCTGCGGGGATTCTTCCATCCTGCAGCAGGACACGAATTACTTTGGGACATCAAACACTCTTTGCGAGCAGCCGCGCTGATCGATGCCATAGAGGATCCCGAGGATCGGGCCCTTGCTGTCCGCTTTCTTGAAAACTTTGAGAAAAATGCGTACCCAAGCCTGCCAGGCCTCAGAGCGCAGGTGATACATAATGACCTCAATTTTCACAATGTGATCGTCGACACGAACCATCATGACCACGTCAGAAATATCCTCGATTTCGGGGACATGGTGCATGCACCGCTTGTGAATGATCTCGCTGTCGCTTCTGCGTACCATCTCGGGAGCGAATCGAACGCCCTATCGCAGGCGCTTCCTTTTATAGCAGCCTACAACTCGGTGCTTCCTTTGGAGCGCATTGAGCAGGAAATTCTGTACGATTTGATTGCTGCCAGGCTTGTGCTTACGGTGGCGATTACCAATTGGCGAGCCTCCCTATACCCTGAGAATCGAACTTACATTATGCGCAACGCCCCTGTGGCATGGCAGGGGCTGCGTGGGTTTTCTAAAATATCCCGTGCTCAAGCCCAAGATCACATTGCGCGTATTTGCTCCAAGGAGTTGTAAGAATGACAATGAATAACGGATTTACTTCGAATGATGCTGAGCGACTGTGTGAAGAGGAACGCAAGCTGATTGCCCGCCGCGACGCTGCTCTCGGCCCGGCATACCGGTTGTTTTATGAGCGGCCTATTCATTTGGTCAGGGGTGAGGGTGTATGGCTCTATGACGCTGCTGGCAATCGTTACCTGGATGCCTATAACAATGTCGCGTCTGTCGGCCACTGCAATCCTAGTGTCGTAAAAGCAATCCATGAGCAGTCTCAAGTTCTAAACACCCACACCCGTTACCTGAATTCAGGCATCCTGAATTTTGCTGAAAAGCTCCTGGCCACGTTTCCGACGCACGATCAACTTGACCATGTCATGTTCACCTGCACCGGAAGTGAAGCAAACGATCTTGCCATTCGGATCGCTCGCCAGTACACAGGCGGGGAGGGCGTTATCGTGACGAAGCTTGCTTACCATGGCGTAACCGATCAGATAGCCAAGCTCTCTCCTTCACTCGGAGCAGGTGTGCCTCTCGGCGACTATGTACGCACCGTTCGCGCGCCCGACGCTTACCGCTTGGGGGCCGAGAATGTAGCACGGCTGTTTGCCGAGGATGTGCGGCAGGCCATTGATGAGATGCGGCAGGCCGGGATCAAGCCCGCCGCGTTGCTCATGGACGCGGTCTTTGCCAGTGATGGGGTGATGGTTGATCCACCAGGGTTCATGCGTGAAGCCGTTGAGCTAGCTCAGCGCGAGGGGCTGCTCTATATCGCGGACGAGGTTCAATCTGGATTTGGCCGCACCGGGACGCACATGTGGGGTTACCAACGCCACGGGCTTAAGCCTGACATCGTCACAATGGGCAAGCCAATGGGAAATGGATATCCGGTAGCTGCGGCGGTAATGCGCTCGAGCGTCATTGACGAGTTCGGACGTACTGCGCGTTACTTCAACACCTTTGGCGGAAATCCAGTGGCCTGCGCTGCGGGTAACGCCGTGCTGGATTTCATTCATTCCGAAGGCCTGCTGGAAAACTGCAACGAAGTGGGAGGCTACCTAAAGGCGGGCATTCAAGAGCTTGCGCAGCGCTACGCTATCATCGGTGACGTTCGTGGGGCGGGTTTGTTTCTCGGTGTAGAGCTTGTCAGCGACCGGGTAGACAAGGCGCCTAACCAGTCTGCTACCCGAGCGATTGTGAATGGAATGCGTGAGCGCGGAGTGCTGATTAGCTCAGCAGGCCCGTTTGAAAACATTCTCAAGATCAGGCCCCTCCTCGTGTTTACCCGCGAGCATGCTGACATTTTCATTGAGACCCTGGAAAGTGTCCTGCGTGATCTCACCTGACATTACCACAGCTTAAGCACACCCGCGGTTGCTGCAACTGCATTCAGGCGCTATCGCAACATCTCCTTACCGCTACCGTGTCTGTTGGCTAGCCACCTTTCAAGATCTACGCGTGGGAACCCGGAAGCGATAACGACTGGCATACCAGTGTGTTTTCAATAAAATTACCAAGGTCGCTTGGACAGGCGGGACTACTTAGCGAAATGCCCGGCCCTTGAGAAATGCTCCGCATCGAAAGATACGGAGCATTTTTCACCATGGCCTATATTCACGCCCACTGCCGCACTGACCAGCCTGGTCCAGGTGTCGACGCAAGAGTTCATCTTTCAGAAACATAACGACGTGTCATCGTCGAACGGCAGCGTCTGGCGCAGCTAGGCTCACCAGGGCGATCAGTGTCGGTGATGTCAGGAAAATGATAAGCCGTTTGGGCTGAAGACCCTTTTGGAGCAGATGAAAGAACGCCCCGAGAAACCCGGGGCGTCTGGTGTGGGGCTTATGAGCGTGTTCTCACGGGGTCTGTGAACGCGCCCTTTGTTTCAGTTGTGTGAGGGTGTCATTTGGCAGCCCAGCTGATGAAGCGTTGCTCCAGGGATTCACCATGATCAGTCCAGAACGCAACATCGATTTTCAACGCATGCTTGACGTTTGCGGCTGAGGAGGGAAGCTCTGCTAGTTTTTGAGGGGATAGGCGCTCCAATGCTCCATGTGTGGTGGGCCCATAGGTAATAAGGTTGGAAAAAGCAACCTGATTGTTGGGGTCGGAAGCGAACTTGATGAATTTGTATGCCGCGTCGACGTTATCGCTGCCTTTTGGAATCATCCAGAGATCCATCTGCAACAAGTTTTGATTCCACGTGTTATCCAACGTGGCGCCCGAAGCTTTCGCTGCGGCGATCCGACCACTGTAGGCGGAGCTCATGACAACATCACCTGACACCAGGTATTGAGGTGGCTGTGCCCCGGATTCCCACCACTGGAGGTTAGGCTTTATCTGGTCAAGTTTCTTGAATGCCCGATCAACTCCCTCAGGTGTATTTAAAACGTTGTACACCTCATTCACGGGCACGCCATCGGCCATCAATGCAAATTCCAAGGATCCCCGAGCGGTTTTTCTGAGGCTGCGTTTCCCAGGAAATTTCTTGAGATCCCAAAAGTCAGCCCAGCTCTTGGGCGCTTCTTTTATTTTGCTACTGTTGTATGCCAAAACGGTCGACCACGCATGCGTCCCGACTGCGCAAGGCAAAGCCGCACCTTCGATGAAATTCGCTTCGTTTCCGATTTTCGAGTAGTCGAGCTCTTCAAATAGTCCTAAGTCGCACGCCATGACTGCATCGGTGTCTTCAACTTCTACAACGTCCCAATTTACAGAGCGTGTATCCACCATTGCCTTAACTTTCGAAAGCTCGCCATTGTACTCTGTGAGGATCACATTTGTGTTGAAGCTCTCCATGTATGGCTTAACAAACGCTGCTGCCTGCGCGTCTTTCAACGCGCCTCCAAAGGAGACCACGGTAAGATCCCTTGCTTCTGCAGACTGAACTGCTAGCAGCACAAGGCTGACACAGAGTGCACTGTTGATTTTTACCATTTTCTTTCCCTTCTTGGGTGTGGGGTTTTTATAAATGATAAAGCGTAGGCAGTTCAAATTTGAGTCAAGCGCGTTTCGTCTTAGAATTCTTGTCGTGGTGGTGGCTGTTACGGAGAAGCCGAGGGTCTGGACTCAAGGCCCGCCTGGCTTCTTCGCGGGGTGACAGCCCTTTTGCTTACTTATTGGCAAAATGCCCGTTCAATCTCACGGAAATCAGGCTTAAAATCTCAAACAGGATTTGTGCTCCCACATGTGCAGTATTCGTGGTGGCATCATACGCTGGGGACACTTCGACCACGTCACCGCCAACAATGTTGATGCCGGCTAATCCTCGCAGCAGCTCCTGTGCTTCGCGAACGGTCAGCCCGCCGACTTCGGGTGTGCCGGTGCCAGGGGCGAACGCTGGATCGATGCTGTCAATGTCGAAAGATACGTACACTGGAGTATCACCCACCAGCTCCAGTGCTCTTTGAACGATGGCAGGTACACCCAAGCCTGTGACTTCTTCAGCATGCACCACCGTCATGCCGGACTCGTAAGAGAACTCCCAGAGGTACTCTGCGGAACCACGTATACCAATTTGGATGGTCTTGGTCGGGTCAACCAGGCCTTCCAAAACAGCCTGACGGAAGGGGCCTCCATGATGGAAGCGACTGCCGTCAAACGGGCCGCTTGTATCGCAATGAGCATCGATGTGAATGAGTGCGATTGGGCCGTCTTTGGCAACGGCCTTAAGGATTGGCAGGGTCATGGAGTGGTCGCCGCCAGCGGAGAGGGGGATCACGCCAGCCGCAGTGATTTTTTTGTAGGTTTCCTCGATATCCTGATGGCATTGCTCCAAATGGAATCGGCTGCGAAACGGCACATCGCCTATGTCGGCGACTTTCAAATCGCGCGTGGGTACAGCTTTCAAAACGTGGTTGTAAGGACCAATCCGCTCGATGGTTCGCAACGCGCGTGGGCCGAAGCGAGTGCCATTGCGGTTAGTGATGCCGAGATCCATAGGTACGCCGATGAGGGCGACTTGAAGGTCGCCGAAATCTGGTGCCCCCCACGCGATACGCTCGGCTGGTGCGTCAAGGAGGGTGGGGATACCAGCGTAAGGGGCGTCCCGGGTTCCTGAAGAATCGATCACCGTATTGGCAACAGATTGAAAATGCTCGTCGTAGATCAATTGCTCGTTAGCACCACCGAAGCGCTCTTGCAGGTACTTCAGTTTTTCGGGTGTAAAGGACATGGTCTCGCCTCATCGCTCAGTAAGGGGCCTTGCAGCGATCAGCCTCAGAAGCTGACTGGTGCTTCCGAGGGCCCGCGCTGTGCCTGCTTGTTTTTGGTGAATATAGCACCCGGTGGTACTAAGATTTATAGCCAATTCCGACTAAATTATAGGGCCACAGCCGCCACGCCTGACTATTTGAGATGCCGCTTTCCGCTTGACGTCGGGTGCGAGAATTTTCCAAGGGGGTCGCCGTGACGGTCGCTTTGAAGCCATCGGTCAGGGTTGAGGTTTTGGCATCGCGGTCCTCATCCACCGGGCTACGACGCCGCTGTTCAGCAAGTGCAGGGCTTGAATAAGATGACTCCGATAGCAAATGGGCGATTCGCGACATGCCCAACCTGTCAGGGAATTCCGTTTGGCTAAAGCCATTTGGACTCATCAGCACGTCATCGTCTCGTCACTGCGCAAGGGTGAGTGAGAAGGCGTCCGGACACTGGCCGCCACCTTCGACTCAGCGGTCAGGTGAGACTGCATTCGAGCCGCGCGCGGTTCTGGCGGCCGTTCATCGCTGGCTCGCTACTGCTTGCCATCCCAATCATCGAAACCTCCGCACTTTACGCAGATCGTTCCGAGCGTTTGACAGCAATCACAAACGGCCCTATAAAGAACACGTTCATAAATGATCAACAACAAAAAAGGCTATGATCATATGCGACGCATTGACTTGCACTGCTACCCGAACACTCAGCGTTGGATCGACTGTCAGGGTCCCTATGTAGAGGCTTTGGCCAAGTATTGGCATCGGGAGTGGAAGGCCAAGACAGAAGAAGAAGTGGTGCGCGAGTTTCAAAGCGCTGGCATCGAGGCGGTGTTGGTAGCACTGGATCTTCGCACCACGATCAACACCGTGCCATGTGACAACGACTATGTCGCTGGGATGCGCGACCGTCATGACTGCATCATCCAGGCGTGGGGCGCTGTCGAGCCGGCTCTGGGGCAGGTTGCGATCGAAGAAGCGAAACATGCGATCCGAGACTTGGACATGCTCGGCTTCCACTTCCATCCCATCATGCAGCACTTCAGCGTCGACGATCAGCGTTACTACCCTCTGTGGGAGGAGATCAATGCGCTCAAAGTCCCTGTGATGATCGATGTTGGCATGACTGGCATGGGGGCCGGCATGCCTGGTGGCATGGGAGCCAAGACGCGCCATGCACATCCTTCTTCTATCGATAACCTAGCGGCAGATTTTCCTGATCTGACAATCATCATGGCCCACCCTGGTTATCCATGGATTGATGAGACCACCGTCTGCGCGCTGCACAAGGGCAATGTGTTCTGGGAGATGTCCGGCTGGGCACCCAAATACCTGCCAGAAGCATTGAAGCGTGATATCCGAGGTCGCCTCAAGCACAAGGTGATGTTCGGCAGTGACTACCCCAGCATCCCTCATGAGCGGCTGTTCAAAGAGTGGAACGAGTTGGGCTATTCCGAAGAAGTCCTCGAACTGTTCTTCCACAAAAACGCCGAACGTGTACTGGGGCTCTGACGTGGGCGGCGAGCAGAAGCATGTGCTGACCGAGCGGCGCGGGCGTGTACTCCACATACGAATCAACCGCCCCGAGGTACGTAACGCGCTCGATCCGCTGGCTTACCATCAGTTGAGCCTGGCTTGCGATGAGCTCGAAGCCGACCCAGAGCTCTGGCTCGGGGTTTTAACAGGTGAGGGCGAGCATACGTTCAGCGCCGGTCGCGATCTTAAGCAACTTGCTGCAACCAGCACGGCATTACAGGAAGAGCTGGATGCCGAGGCCGCATTATGGCAGCGCACCACGCGCCTGACTGACCGTTTCAACTTCACCAAGCCGCTGATTGCGCGTCTCAACGGCTCCGCTCACGGAGGAGGGCTGGAGCTTGCCTTGGCGTGCGACATCATCGTTGCCGCCGAGCATGCGCAATTGAGTCTGCCAGAACCCCGTCGCGGCCTGATAGCGACTGCGGGCGGCGTACATCGTCTGCCTCGGCAGATCGGTCTGAAGGCTGCAATGGGCTATCTGCTGACCGGGCGAACGATGACTGCACAGCGCGGCTACGAGTTGGGGCTGATCAATGAAGTAGTGCCTGCAAACCTGCTTGATGAGGCCGTGGAGCAGTGGGTGGCAGATATCCTAGCCTGCGCACCGCTAGCGGTGCGCGCCACCAAGGCCTGTGCCATGCAAGGCCTGGACTTGCCACTTGCCCAGGCGGTCAGCCAACGCTACGAGGCTGAAGAACGTCGCAAGCTCAGCGCGGACAGCCTTGAAGGGCCCCGAGCCTTCGCTGAAAAACGGCGGCCTCACTGGCGAGGATGTTGAACTGCTGCACCGGCTTTCACCCGATACGGTACCCTCACAACGGGTACCGGTACCTGAATAAAAATAATCACAGGTAACAGGCAATGAATACGTCGCGCATGTTTTACGGCTGGTGGGTCGTGTTGGCTTCGATCGTTGGAATGATCGTCAGCCAGGGCCCTGTCCTGGTATTCACATTCGGCATCTTCATGAAGCCGCTGACTGCCGAGTTTGGCTGGAGCCGTTCTCAGGTCTCGCTCGGACTGACCGTTGCAATCCTGTCTGCGGCGCTATGCACGCCCTGGATAGGTCGACTCATTGATCGCAAAGGGGCGCGGCAAGTGGCAATCCCGGCGCTTCTCCTTTTTGGTGTGGGGGTCATGGCGTTAGGGCTGCTACCTGCCAACCTCGTGTTGTTCTACCTGGCGTTTTGCGTAATCGGGTTACTGTCGACCGGCGGCACCCCTACGGCTTACGCAATGGCAGTGAGTTGTTGGTTTGTACGCCGTCGTGGATTGGCGTTGGGTTTGAGCATGGCAGGAATCGGTGTTGGTGCAGCCCTGATGCCCATGCTTGCGCAGCATGCCGTAGCATCCTTGGGTTGGCGTTGGGCGTATGTGGTAATGGGCCTGGTAATTGTACTTGGCGCGTCCATCGTGGCGATGCGACTCACGAACAAGCCGGCAGATCTCGGACTTTTTCCCGATAACCAACCTACTGCAGACGGTCTGTCACACGCGCCAGACAAAGTCGGGATGAGCGTTGGGCAGGCCATACGGAGCCGGTCGTTCTGGTTGATAGGCAGCGCGTTCTTCCTGGCAGCCCTGGCCATCAACGGCTGTTCGGTGCATTTTGTGCCATTACTTACCGACCGGGGTGTCCCGGTTGCTGAAGCGGCGAGAATTGCCTCGATCATCGGCATCGCGTTGATAGTAGGGCGAGTGGGGGCAGGCTACCTGCTTGACTATCTCTTCGCGCCGTTCGTGACGATCTTCTTCTTTACAGGTCCAGTGATTGGAATCCTGCTGCTCTACAGCGGCGCCACCGGTGCCACAGCGATGTTCTGTGCGGCGCTGATCGGACTTGGTGTCGGTGCTGAAGTGGATCTGATCGCCTACCTGATTGCACGTTACTTCGGCTTGCGAGCATTTGGTGAAATCTATGGCTACCTGTTCGGGCTGTTCTGTTTGGGTACGGCCTTTGGCCCACTGCTCATGGGGGTGGGCCAGACCTTCCAGGGCAGCTACGACAGCGTGCTGCTGTTTTTCGCCGGGTGCATGGTGCTGGCATGCGTGCTGATGCTGGGGGTCGGGCGCTATCCAAACCTGATTGCACAGGGGAAGGCGCCTGAGGTTAACCCGCCTGCAGACCATGCATTATCAGGTTCAGGCGCATCATCAACTCATTGACGCCGTCTTCAGGTGATTCAGAGTCACTCGCCAACCACATCCGGATCTCCGCTGCCAGCAGGTAGAACATGGTCTTTGCGATCATGGCATCGTCCTCCTGGCAGCGCACCTCTCCTTGGACGCGTGCGTAAGCGAGGAGGGTAGCGATTGAGCCGATGGTACGTGCTCGGGTCGCCTGGAAGCGTTCGCTCTGCATCCCCGTCGTATAGAACGTGATCTCGCGAGTCAGGTCGCGGGCGAGCACTTTGTCCTGCCCGTAAAACAGGAAGAAATGCCGTAGGGCCTGGCGCAGGTTGTCCAGAAGTGGGGCCTCGGCCCGGCAATCAGCGAAAGCGCGGGTAGTCAGGTCGTCCAGGTCGTCGTTGAACACCAGAAACAGCAGGTCGCGCTTGTCGGTTGCATAGAGGAACAGGGTTGAGAGGCCCACGTCTGCTTCCTGAGCAATTTGCCGCGTCGTCGTGGGTTCAAAACCATTTTCGGTGAAGAGTTTTTTTGAGGCGGCACGGATCCGCAAAAACTTGTCGAGCTTGTTGCGTTCACGCAAACCTAACGGCGCAGGCGGTTTCTCGTTCATATCAGACCTTTGATTGTTCTGTTTTTTTTTGCGCTTTGTAGGTCTCATCTTAAGTGATGGCCCCCATGTTGACAAACATTCTGATCACGTCTAAAAATGAACATGTTCTTTTAAAAACAAAAACGAGGTAGAACATGTCAACAGCTCACAAAGTCGCACTGGTCACCGGCTCCGCCTCTGGCATAGGGGCGACGGTTGCCGTGGCGCTGGCCAACGCCGGCTACGACGTGATCATCAATTACAGCCGCAGCGAAGCCTCGGCCAAGGCCACAGTCGAGGCCTGCGAAGCAGCTGGGGCGCAGACCATGCTCCTGCAGTGCGATGTGTCGGACGAAGCCAGTGTCAAGGCTATGGTGGCGGCAATCCGTGAACGCTATAGCCACCTGGATGTGGTGTGCAGCAATGCCGGCGTATCGATCGACACGCCGCCTAAGAATTTCGACCTGATCGATGTTGAAGATTGGGATCGCGTGTTCGCTGTGAACGTGCGTGGGCTGTTCCTCATTGCCAAGCACACCAAAGCCCTGTTGTTCGAGGCGCCACGCCCTTGCATGGTCAATACCGCCTCGATTGTTGGCATGCGCCCCGGTGCTCAACCGCTGCCGTACTCTGCTTCAAAAGCGGCGGTAATCAGCATGACTCAGACCCTCGCCAATGCCATGGGGCCGAAGGTGCGGGTCAATGCGATCGCGCCAGGCTGGATGGAAGGGGCGTGGATGGAATGGATGCTTGGTGACAACTACGACAAGCTGATGACCCGCCGTGCCCGTGCCACCCCGTTGCAACGCTGCGTAACCATGCCTGACGTCGCCGAAGTGGTGCTGACGCTGATCGAGCACATGCACTTCGTGACAGGTGAAACCATCGTCATCGATGGCGGCTTCGCCAAGACCACCTGACCTCTGCCTTCAAGGCCGTCGATACGCGCCGGCCTCGCGTGATCCTTCAAACAATAACGACAACATCGAGGATTTCTCCATGATGGGATTCGTGCCGTTTCCAGAAAGCTTCGCTGCACACTACCGCGCAAAGGGTTACTGGCAAGACCAGACCCTGGCCAACCTGTTCAGCGAAGTGTGCCGTCAGTATGCCGACCGTATTGCTGTATGTGATGCAAGTCGGGAAGTCAGTTACGCCGAGCTGGACCGGATCGCTACGCGCCTGGGCCTGAATCTCTTGGATGTCGGCCTGGTACCAGGCGACATCGTGGTGCTTCAACTAGGGAACGTGCTGGAGTTTGTTTTCGTGTACCTCGCGCTGCAGAAGATTGGCGTGCGGCCCATTCTCGCGTTACACACACATCGTTATCGTGAGCTGCGCCAGTTCGTCGAGCTGTCCGGTGCCACTGCAACCATTACTGCTGATCGCTCCAAGGACTGCGACTTCATCGACATCGTTAATCGCGTCCAAGCCGACACTGGCAGCATCCGCAGTAAGTTCGTGCTCGGTGACGTTGCCCCAGGATTTGTCTCGCTGAGTGAGCTGCTGGCGCGTGTACCTGAGCGTGATGCCGCTGAAATCGATGCCATTCAGGCGGCGATTGACCCTTGCAGCCCTGCGCTGTTCCTTCTTTCGGGAGGCACAACAGGTATCCCGAAGATGATCCCTCGTTCGCACAATGACTACGCCTGCAACTCGCGATTGGCTTCGCGCTACACCGGCATCACCGAGAACTCCGTACTGCTCGACGTATTGCCTATCGCCCACAACCTGCCGCTGGCCTGCCCGGGTCTGCAGGGCTTCATGCTCTGCGGCGCCAAGGTCGTGTTGCATGGCAGTACACGCGCCGGCGAAGTGTTCGCACTGATCGAGCGATTCAACGTGACGCACATCCATGTCGTGCCAGCGCTATTGATCATGTGGATGAACGACCCACAGGTAAATGAATTCGACCTGGCCAGCGTGCGGGTGATCCAGTCCGGTGGCCAGCGACTGCAACCAGAAACGCGCGCGCTGACCGAGCATGTGCTGCGCAATTGCACAGTGCAGGAGAACTTCGGCATGGCCGAAGGACTGCTGATGTTCGTCCGACTTGATGACCCGCTGGAGGTGCGTCGTGAATCGGTGGGCCGACCGGTGTGCGAAGACGATGAGATCATGTTGCTGGGGGAGGACGACCAACCCGTGCCGTTGGGAGTACCTGGAGAGCTTTGCTGTCGCGGCCCTTATACCCTGCGCGGCTATTTCAATGCCCCCGAGCATAACGCACGGGCCTTCACTCCGGATGGGTTCTACCGATCCGGCGACATGATGCGTGAATTGCCCTCCGGCAACTATGTGGTCGAGGGCCGCAAGAAGGATCTGATCAACCGAGGGGGCGAGAAGATCTCTGCCGAGGAGATCGAAAACCTGGTGCTAGCGCACCCTGCAGTGACCAATGTTGCCTGCGTGGCCATGCCTGACCCGGTGCTGGGCGAGAAAATGTGCGCCTTTGTTATCCTAAAACCGGCAGCGAAGCTCAGCCTTGAGGAACTGGTCAGCTATCTGCAGACCCAGGAAATTGCCCGTTTCAAGCTCCCTGAACGCCTTGAGCTGGTAGACAGATTCCCGTTGTCGACCTTCGGCAAGGTGTCCAAAAAAGACTTGGTGGAGCGCGTCAGTGCAAAACTCAAGGAAGAGGCTGCCTGATATGAGCGACTTTATCGAGTACAGCTTCGACGAGGGTATCGTCACCTTGACCCTGTCCGCGCCAGAGCAGCACAACGCGTTGAGCCATCAGATGCAGTTCGATGCTATCGCTGACGTGTGTGGGCGGATCAATCGTGACCCTCGTGTTTCAGTGGTCATTCTCACCGGCGCCGGCAAATCGTTCTGCGCCGGCGGCAACGTCAAGGACATGAAGGCGCGAACGGGGCTTTTTGCTGGCAGTCCTTACGAGCTGCGCGACGGTTATCGGCATGGCATCCAACAGATTCCTCTGGCGGTCTTTCACCTGGAGGTGCCGACCATCGCGGCGGTGAACGGCGCCGCGATCGGTGCCGGTTGCGATCTGGCCCTGATGTGCGATATCCGAATCGCTTCGCAGCAGGCCCGCTTTGCCGAAAGCTTCGTCCGCCTTGGCATCGTTCCCGGTGACGGTGGCGCCTGGCTGCTCCCCAGAGCACTGAACAACCTTTCCCGAGCATATGAGTTGTCGTTTACCGGCGAGACCATCTCGGCGCAGCAGGCGTTCGAGTATGGCCTGGTGTCGCAAGTTGTCGAACCGGACGCCCTCATGGCCTGCGCACTCGATCTGGCCCGACGCATTGCTGCCAATCCTGGCCATGCCTTGAGGCTGACCAAGAAGCTGCTGCGTGAAGGGCAACACACCCGCCTGGAACCCTTACTCGAACTGTCGGCGGCCTATCAGGCACTTTCTCATCACACCGAAGCTCACCAGGCCATCGTCCAGGCGCTTTGATCATGGCCGGGTGCTGGCAACAGCGCCCGGCAGGAGAGTCCCATGCATGACGCGGTAATCGTTGCATACGCCCGGTCTGCCATCGGCAAGGCGTATCGAGGTGCTTTCAATCACACGCCAATGCCCAGCCTGGCCGCGCCGATCATCCAAGCCATTCTCGAACGTTCGGAGTTGAAAGGTGACGAGGTGGAAGAGCTGGTGATGGGCTGCGGTCGACCCGAGGGCACCCAGGGCAAGAACGTCGCGAGACTGAGTGCGCTGCGAGCTGGATTGCCGGACAGCGTGGCCGCGCAGACAGTCAGCCGACATTGTGCGTCTGGTCTTCAGGCGATCGCCAGTGCCGCCCAGCGCATTCAGCTCGGCGAGTGCTCAATCATGCTGGCGCTGGGTGGCGAATCCATCAGTCTGGTGCAGAACGCGCATACCAATGAGCACTTCGGCCAGGATCCGTGGTTGTTGCAGCACAGGTCTGACGCCTACATCAGCATGCTCGAGACCGCAGAACGGGTTGCTCAGCGCTACGGGGTAACGCGTGCTGACCAGGATGAATACGCGCTGATCAGCCAGCAGAGAGTCGCCCAGGCTCAGCGTGATGACCTGTTTGCGCAGGAAATCGTGCCGTTGGATGTGGTCACGCGCGCCTTGGACAAGGCCTCGTATGAGTATTACGACAAGCCTGTGCGTATGGACAAAGACGAATGCAACCGCCCTGGTACGCAGTCGGATCAGTTGGCCGCGCTAGCGCCGGTGCTCGACGGCGCACAACGCTCGGTCACAGCTGGCAATGCGTCACAGCTCAGTGATGGCGTTGCAGGGTGCGCATTGATGAGCGCTGATCACGCACGTGACCGTGGCCTCAAGCCGCTGGGCATATTCAGGGGATTTGCCAGCGCTGGCTGCGCCCCGGATGAGATGGGGATAGGCCCGGTCTTGACCGTACCCCGGCTGTTGGCTCGGCATGGGCTGAATATCGGCGACATCGACTTATGGGAGTTGAACGAAGCGTTTGCGTCTCAGGTGCTGTATTGCCAGCGCCAGTTGGGCATTCCATTGGAGCGGCTAAATGTCAACGGCGGTGCCATCGCGCTGGGACATCCATACGGCATGTCGGGTGCGCGCATGGCGGGGCATGTCCTGTTCGAGGGGCGTCGGCGCGGGGCTCGGTTTGTCGTGGTGACCATGTGCGTCGGAGGCGGGCAGGGCGCCGCAGCGCTCCTTGAGGTGTGTCATGACTGACGGCTAACAACAGGCATCACTCATCGCTGTGTCTCTACAACAACAAAAAGAGGGACTACCCATGAATGCTGTGCACGTTCGTGTTCTGCAAGCCGCCGGTTTGCTGATCTGTCTACAAGGTACTGCCAGCGCAACCGAGGGCAATGGCAACTCCTACCCGTTGGGTGTGGAGACCAACATGTCTGGGATGATGCTGCCTGAAGGCCTCAATGCTCTGTTGTACTACACCCACTATGAGGCTACGCACGTCAAAGCCAACGATGGTCGAGACAATCCCAACATTGCTCGCTATCGCCTCAAGTCCGATGTCGTATCCTTACGCCTCAGCTACGTATGGCCCGGTGTGAAATGGCTGGGCGCAAACGTCGAGACCCGAACAGCGCTTGCGGTACCTACCATCGATCTGACTTTGGACGTCGCGCGTCCATCGCCCTTGGCCCCATTGGATAAAGGCGGTACGGCTACCAACCTGGGCGACCTCAGCTTCGCGCCAATATTGCTTGGTTGGCATGCCGAAACCTTGCACCAAACGGCAGGCATAGAAACATTCTTGCCCACAGGCGACTACGACAAGGATGAGCCGGTGAATACGGGTCGCAACTACTATCAGTTCGCACCGTTCTACGCGGTTACTTGGCTACCGTCGGAGCGGTGGGAAGCAAGCGCGAAGCTGCGCTACGGCATCAACACCCGGAATGAAAAGACCGACTACCGTTCGGGTGATGAGACGACGCTGGAGTTCAGTGGCGGTTATCGCTTCAGCCAGGCGTTCAGTGCAGGTATCAACGGCTACCTGTACCGTCAAACCACCGACGACAGGCTCGACGGCGATGCGGTCAATGGCAACGGCAATCGCGGCTCGGTCAACGCCCTCGGGCCGTATGCCATGTACCGTTTCACCAAGGATTTCGCCGTAGTGGCCAAGCTGCAGGAAGAGTTCGGGGCGAAGAACAAGGCGGAAGGTACACGCATCTGGCTGCAAGCTCGACTGCCATTCTGAGCCATGAGCGCACCACACCACGGCGGCTCAAACACAACAAGGGCCGCGGCAGTTAGATGATGTAGGCTCTCTCGTGAGGTCAGATCTAGCCGAGCAATGGCTCGGTTAGATCTTGCACTCCTTGAAGCACAGGCCCTGGAGAAACTAGCCTGCTCGATGCCAACGTCCGATTAGGACTGTGACGTCGTAACTCAGCACCGTTACCCCCTCCACGTAAACCTTTACCGTGAACGTCACCCAGCCGCAGTCCTCTCGACGATGATGGGCATTAGTTTCCAAGACCTCGGCAGTAATGCTCAGAACATCACCCGCCACCACGGGCTTTCGCATGACGAAACAATCTATCCTGTGTCCGGCTACGACCTTCGTTCTTGTGAACAAAGCGTCGCACAGCATCCGCTGCGAAAGGGCGAAAGTGTGAACACCGCTCGCGCAGTGCATACCCAATGGCTCGTTCAAGGCAAGTTCAGGGTCTGTGTGAACTATCAGAGGGTCAAACTCCTTGGCAAACGCAATGATCTCATCTTGTTGGAGAGCCATTGACCGCTGATTCTGCCAAGTCTGACCGTTCGAAAAGTCTTCCCAGCCATATATTTTATCGTTCATGAGAAGCTGAGCCTTCCTTGATGATCAACGCTTTTGAACTCTGCATAACGTCGCCTCGACCGTCCCGTTGGCGAAGCTGGCGTGATCGCAGGCGGCCAAGTTTACCTCATACCTTCCCTTGAAGCAGAGTCAATAGATGACCCTATGCTCGGGAATCAGCCTAGGAGCTTCCGAGCCCTTCAGATGCATCAGCAAATAGAGCCACGAGATCGATACCGAAGACCCGGCCGCTGCGTTTAATGATCCGCCCATCCGCGATGACCGTAGTGGCTTTTTTAGCCGTACCGTCCATTTGGTAGACGTCCACGGAGAATGCTGAACCACAGCCATGATTGACGGATCGAATGATGATCAAGTCCCAGCCTTGACCATGTGATCCTTCCACACGTCATTTCAGAGAAGAAAATTTGTACAAGAAAATTTATTTGTATCAGAAATCAAACCAGTTGTCCGATACCGATACTTGTCGATATCACAGTCATTGAACCGCCGTCTTGCTTTGCTATGGTTAGGTTTCCGTATAAGACTAAAGTCGTAGGAGGGCGGCATGCGTATTCGTGGTGATGTTTTTTGGGATTGGGCTGATCCAGTGCTTCATCATCGTACCCATGACGAGGAGCTCGATGATGGCACGACCATCGATGTCCAGGTCAGGCTATCGCGGACAGGCCAGACGCAAATGTTCATCGGCGTTTACGCCGGTGGTGGGATGGCTTTACACGAAGAAGCCTTCGATTCACGGCCCGGTGAATCCATGACCCGAGCTCTAGCTTGGGGTGTCGGACGCGGAAGGCGTCTTGCTACAGATAAGCAGCCTGCCGTAAGACAGGTGGCTTAAGCCTTTAAATCTAGGCTTACAGGTGGTCGCTTCACCCCAGGGTCAACGGCCACCGCCTTCATAAATCCACGCGGTGTATGCAGATATCAACGTCGGTGAGAGCTCGGGCAAGGCATCCGAGGTCTCAACCAACCGGGTTGGGCTTTTGAACCAATCCGCTAACCAGGCGAGTAGTCGAAGCCTGGACGTCGGGCAGGTCTCAACCTGTCTTTCCAGCTCATCAGCGATCAGTCCGAGTTGCTCGATATCTTTATCCAGCTGATCTATCTGGTTTGTCATGAGCCGCTTGATCTCAGTTTAAGGAAAGCTTTTGCAGCCGGCTGTCGATCTCGTCCCGCTGTCCAGATCATAGTTCTCGTGATCCTCTCGCCCTCTCGAACCTTTTCATGGGAATGGTGATCGAGATCTATGTCGGCCCAAGCCCAAATATCTCGCCTCGATGTCCCATCCATGTCTCTTGGCAAATATCCATTCAGGAAGCTTAGACCGTATCGTCTAGATCGGCGGTTTCGGATGATTTCCAGTTGTGGCAGCGATATCAAATTCACTCGGTACCGCTGTGTGCACCATCGTAAGCGGAGCGCGCCGGCCCAGGGACGGGCCATAGGCGTGAGGGTGGAAACCCCTTAGGGCCCAGACCGGCAGGGTCGGGCTCTCGGGTTACGACAGCCGTACCCGGCAGGTGCCCGCCCAGGTATGTCCGGAGCGATTCCCTGTAATGTCGGTAGCTACTTTTCAATCTTCTCGATCCTACCCCCGCAAGCCACATACTTTTCTTTGTAACCAGAGCGGCAGTAATTGGCCACCTTGGTGGGGCTCGGCGTAGGAGGACAGGCATTGGGCGAATTGGAGGTATTGAAGTGCTCGCACTGCTGCGTGGAACGTGCCTGCGTTCGTCTGTGGGGCGATGTAGCGATATTGAGTGCAGGCTGTCAGCAGAACCGCCAACGCTAAAAAGGAAAGTCTGGTCAACAACGTCGTGGCTCCGTGCAGTATGCGCCTGACTGATTCGAGCATCGGAGAAGATATCGGTTCAGCGGCCCGGTCAATCTCGTAGCGTCCAAACCAAGCCTCGGCATCTCTGTCAGAATGCTAGGCTGCGAATTCACGTGTAAGGAACATCATGCTCATAGCGTCGGAATTCAGGTTATTAGCTCGAGCCGCACAACAAAGTCTTCCATCTTGGTCGCGCTTCGTGGCTCAGACGGAGTTTGTCTGGCAAAACCCTGCTTTGGTGTTAGATCCTGCTGCGTGGCAGAAGCTCTGGTTTGAGATGGAGATCGTCAACGCCCTAGCCTTGGCCGAGTGGGAGGAGGAGGGCTGCCCTCAAGATTGGTCGCACCGGTGGAGAGAAAGATACGAACAGGATGTGCGCGGCTTGGTTTCAGAGCTTACTCTTTTGATCGCCGCAGAGACAAACTGACGCGGCTATCGAGTATGTGTGCGGATTTCAGTTAGCTTCGTCCTCGCAGCGAGGGATGGCTGAAATCGGAAAGCGGAGCGGCCATCGACCCTGGTAGCACCCTTGAACCCTGGTATTCCTCCATCATTTTGCAGGATGCTCGATTTCGGAGCGCAGGCTGTCAACGAGATCTGCTGGAGGTCTACCGTCTGCTCACTCAGACAAAAGTCCCCGGGATTGCCATGCCAGCGCAAAGCGTGGATAGGAAAGGAAGTGGGTTTTGTGATTAAAGAAATCATCCTAATGCGTCATGGTCAGCCAAATCTGACCTTTGTAGACAAGGTTTCTGCGCTCGAGATGAAACTATTCAGCTGTACAGCGATTCGCTCACGCAATGCGGTATTTAACATAATATGCATTATGCGTGAGTCTGTATATGGTCACCAGGTCATGAGTCAGCCACTTTTGGACCAGGACAAGTACTCCAGTCGACCCTTGCCGCATCGGTCACTCTTTCTGAACACCATTACCAATGCTCAACAGGAATTGCCTAAGCCTATTCCGGCCACAGCTCTAGGTACGACAGCACTCTGCGCTGCGATCCACGGTTAAGTCTCAGCATTCATACCTTGACGCTGGCGTGACTGCACGTCCTGAAACCCGTGGCAACGCTGCGCAACACAGATATCGGTTCCTGGTCGGCTACGTGATCTCACTACCTGCAGCGCCACTGCGCCATTGACGGCCACGCTAAACAGGTTTGATGTGCGCCAGATTCACAGGCGACAACGTCAAGCATGCGAGGCGCTTGCACCAAGCTTACGGTTAACAGTGAAATCTCGCTATTCAGGCTGTTTCAGGACTCTTTAAACCCGGCGCCACGCGTTACCGCAGTGGTTTGCTCACAGTCACGGTTTACCCGTGTCGACGCTTGGTGCAGCCCACACAGAGCACGGATTTCGACCGCGCCTGCAATTTGAACGTCGTGGGAAGACGTGCCAACTTTGCTCTGCAACTCAGAATTCACGCTTTAACACAGACCCTAAGGGCTGCGTATCAGGGCAATTGTTTAATCGCTGTAGTTGTATTGGTTTGATTGTTTGCACGTGTAGAATGCCCTGCTTTAGTATATATATTGAGTGCGATAAAATTATAACTACGCTAAATACTCATTTAGTGTAGTTATTGCTGCGCACTTAGCGAACATCTCAGGAAACATGAGATTATACCCTTCTCTGAAGCCACTCTCACTCGGGACCGGAATCATGCGCAGGTCGATGCTGTTGCTCGCAATCACGGCAGTTGCTGGTTGTCAGACGCCCATGCCAACTCCCAACCCCCAGATGGCCTGGGTCGATCTCTCGGTGCCCTTCCCCAATGACAGGGTGTTGATGGCCGAACGCCTGGATAGAGAGCGTTTGCGCGACGGGCGCTTTTTTCAGGTCAGCCCAGGTAGCCATGTGTTGCTCGTTCGCTTCGACTATGAAGTGGGCGGTGGCGGCGGCATGAGCTTAATGGGCGGCACCACTGTTCGCGAATGCTACCTGACCCTTTCATACGCGTATTTCAACGCGGGTGAACGTTACTTGCTGGAGGCTCGCTCGATGGCGCTGACACCGGAGGCACGCTTGTACGATGCCAAGCGCAATGTGGTGGCAGAGGTCAGCGAATTCTATTGCCTGTGATCATCGCTGCCGGCATGCCAGCGCTGCCTGAGCGAAACAGCGTCATTGAGCTGAAGTCCAAGGCCCCTGCCCTTGTTGCCGTTGATGGTGGTAATGACATTGATTGCCGTCGCCCTGGGTATCGAGCGCATGACCCGCGAACTGACTAGCCAGCGCCCGGTGGTGGACATGGTCCTGTGTCAGCTTGCCGGGCATGATGACCGGGCAGATTCTGGCCGGTCAGCAGCCCGAAGATGCCGTGCTCTATCAGATTGTCATCATGTTCCTGATCGCCGCCGCTTCGGCGCTGGGCACGGTCTGCGCCGTGCTGATGACCTTCAACCGGCTGTTTTCGCCCGCACACCAGTTCATGGCGCACAAGCTGGTCAGGCGGGGCTGAGACTGGCCAGCTCCGCTCTTTTGCATTTGGACGCTCTCACTGCTTTTCGGGAGCTATATAAGATGTACACGCGCGACATCAGAATGCCCTTGGCTTGGGCTTTGCCAACCGAACGCGCCTGGTTGCGATACCCTCCAACGGATCGCTAGCTTGAGTAAAACGTGTGATCTGTGAGCTGTTTTCCAATCCTTCCAGTGAAGCGAACACGGTATCGCTGATACCAAGCCGCCATAGCACCAGCATGAACGAACGCAGGTCAACATGCTCTGAGCCGCCCTCGATCTTGCGCAAGGTGTGCGCTGAAACGCCGATGGCAGCCTTGAGGTCGGCCTGGCGCATGCCGAGAGCCAGGCGGCGTGCCTTGACCAACAACCCGGTTTTGCTAAGCGTATCGGCACATGTGACGGGGAAATAGTCCGGCATAAGGTCTACCATGGTTGACGTTAATCCATATAAGGTTAACCCTCATGAATCTTATGTGGTGGAAATTTAAGATTGATGGCGATCTAGTATCAAGGCAGGCACAGAACCTGTAGGTGCGGCCTTGCGTCGCGATGGCCCCGGCAATTTGTGCATCTGTGCGCAAACCCCGGGGCTGCTGCGCAGCCCATCGCGACGCAAGGCCGCTCCTACAAAGGCCAGTGCTGCAGGAGAGATATGTAAGGCAGTTGCTGCCACATCTGTTCCTGGCCAATCACTCCTGTGACATTTTTGCGCCCTCTCGCGCACGGCGCAATATCGAGTCGTACAGACAAGGCGGACAGCGATGATCCCAAAGGAGAGACTGGCCTGAAACAGATGTGGGAGCGGCCTTGTGCCGCGAAGCGCCGCGCGGGCGGCGCTCGATCTCACCAGCACCCCAAGTCTCAAGGCAAACCCTAGTCAGTCCTTACCGCTTGACTGACTGGGATAACACCATAGTGAGCCTTATTATCAGGCCAACCCACCAAAGCGCTTGTAGAAGCTCTCGTTCACATCAGGCAAAGGCCCATCCGCCGTCTCGAGCGCTGCGTTAAGCCATTCTTCCGCCTTGGCGTACACCAGGCGATACAGGTTGCGGCACAGTTGGCGGGCGGCGCGGCCTTCCCAGTCGCCGGGCAGCAGTTCGTCCGGCAGTTGCGGGTCGCGCAGCAGCAGCCTGCGGTACTCGTGAATAAGCAGTGTGCGCGCCAGGAAGCAATCCTGGGCCTCCAGCGCATCCTGCTCTTTAAGGCTTTGCCATAACGGCCGGAACAGCTGGATGAACTCGCTGTACTGCTGGCCCAGTTCGTCGATACGCCAGCTCTCCCGTACCTGGGCGCGCATGGCCTTGGAGGCCAGTACTTCCTGGGTATGGGTTTCAAAGACGATGCTGTCGTCGCTGGCTTCCAGTTCGCGCAAGGTAGCCGCCAGGTCGCCTCGGTCGGCGCGTGGGCAGCCGAGCAGGTTAGGTGCCATCGCCCCGAAGCCTTGCCATTCCAGTTCTTCGCGCACGGCCTTGCGCTTGCCGGCGTCGAGTTGCGACAGCAGCACCAGGGTCCAGGCGCCATCCCAGGCCGGCTGGCTTGGGCTATAAACGCGCTTGAAGGCTTTTTCGAAGCGCCGACGCCCCGTGCCGGTCAGGCTGTAATAGCTGCGTCGGCCCACCTTTTCGGCGGTCAGCCAGCCTTCCTTGGTCAGGCGGAAAATCGACGTGCGGATCAGGCGCTCATTGATGCCGATCGGCTCCAGCAGGTTGATCAGGCTACCCAGCCAGACGGTGCCGCCGTGCGGTTCGATGGCATCGCCATACAAGGTGATGATCAGCGAGCTGGCGCGGATTGGCGTCTGCTCCTGGAAGCGGGTGATCAAAGTGTTCAGTGGGGCAAGAGTGCTCATGGGCGAACTGTGCGCGGATAAAGCCCCGACTATACCTGCGCGGCGGGCCGCCTGGCCATTGCGTGTCGCTGCAAGGCTCATGCGCTGGCCTGGCCTTTTGGGCGGACTCCGGTATCTTCCATGCGCGGGCGCCCAGGTTCGGCTGCAGTCAGCGGCGGGCATTCGACCATGCTGTTCATGCAGCGCTGCGCCAGGTGCTGGTACTCGGCGGTGCCGCGCTGCTTCCAGGCCAGCTCCTGATCGGTCAACGGGCGTTTGACCTGCGCAGGCGCACCCATCACCAGGCTTTGCGCCGCACACTCGAAGCCTGCCTTGACCAAGGCCGTGGCTGCGACAATGCAGCGTGGCGCAACGTGGGCGCCATCCATCACCACTGCATTCATGCCGATCAAGGCGTCTTCGCCTACGCGGCAACCGTGCAGCACCGCGCCATGGCCAATGTGCCCGTTGCGTTCCACCACCGTGTCGCCACCCGGGAAACCATGCATCACGCAAGTGTCCTGCAGGTTGGCGCCCTCCTCCAGCACAATGCGGCCGAAATCGCCCCGCAGCGAGGCCAGCGGGCCAATGTAGCAATGCGCGCCGACGATAACGTCGCCAATCAGGACTGCGCTGGGGTGCACATAGGCTGTCGGGTGAACCACCGGCGTCAGGCCGTCCAGTCGATAGCAAGGCATGGCAAAACTCCTGAAATGATTCGAAACGTGGCCTGATCTTGTATCACTCTGTATTTGAGCGTCAATTGCTTAAATCGTGTATCACTTCTGCTGCCTAGGCCCGCGAGCCATTATCGCTAGTGATCCTCTGCGAAATCGACTGGAAAAATCGTTTTTATGACGCTTGCGTCGTATTTTTGATACCTATATGACTTCCATAATAAGATACACGAAACAATTTATCATCTTGCATTCATGTATCGCGTAATGCATATACTGGCTGCACGTGGACGTGATCCCGCATCTCGCCCCCTGCAAACAATTCCAAGAAATGCCGGCCCCACGATGTGCCGTGCGTGCAGCCAGAGGAACCCGATATGCCGCGATATCTCGCTGTGCAGGCGCCCGAACACGGCGTACAGCTCATTACCCTGCAACGGCCCGAGGCGTTGAACGCCCTGTGCACCGAGCTTCTGGCAGAGCTGGCTGCGGCATTGGGCGCTGCCGATCAAGACCAGCAGGTTGGCGCGGTAGTGATCACCGGCAGTCGCAAGGCATTCGCTGCGGGTGCCGACATCCGCGAAATGGCCGAGCGCGACCTGGTCGGCATTCTCAATGACCCGCGCGTAGCCCACTGGCAACGCATCGCTGCCTTTGCCAAGCCGCTGGTTGCCGCCGTCAACGGTTATGCGTTGGGTGGTGGTTGCGAGCTGGTGATGTGTGCCGACATCGTCATTGCCGGCAGCGACGCCCGTTTCGGCCAGCCAGAAATCAACCTCGGCATCATTCCCGGTGCCGGTGGCACCCAGCGCCTGTTGCGCGCGGTCGGCAAGCCGCTGGCCATGCAGATGGTGCTGACCGGCGAAGCGATCACCGCCCGCCATGCCCAGCAAGCCGGCCTGGTCAGTGAAATCACCCAGCCCGAATTGACCGTCGAGCGCGCCCTACAAGTGGCCCGCAGCATCGCCGCCAAGGCGCCGCTGGCCGTGCGCCTGGCCAAAGAGGCGCTACTCAAGGCCGGTGATACCGACCTGGCCAGCGGCCTGCGCTTCGAGCGCCATGCCTTCACGTTGCTGGCCGGTACTGCCGACCGCGACGAAGGCATCCAGGCCTTTCAGGAAAAACGCCAGGCCCGTTTCCTGGGCCGCTGATCATCCTTCCCTCGACTGACGGAGCGAGTCTTTCATGACTTTCCAGCACATCCTGTTTTCCATCGAGGACGGCGTTGCCCTCCTTTCATTGAACCGCCCTGAGCAGCTGAACAGTTTCAATACGGCCATGCACCTGGAAGTGCGAGAAGCGCTCAAACAAGTGCGCCAAAGCAGCGACGCGCGCGTGCTGCTGCTGACGGCTGAAGGCCGCGGCTTCTGCGCCGGCCAGGACCTGTCCGACCGCAACGTCGCCCCCGGCGCCGAAATGCCAGACCTGGGCGAATCGATCGACACGTTCTACAACCCGCTGGTGCGCACCCTGCGCGACCTGCCGCTGCCGGTCATCTGTGCGGTCAACGGTGTGGCCGCCGGTGCCGGCGCCAATATTCCGCTGGCCTGCGACCTGGTGCTGGCCGCGCGCTCGGCCAGCTTCATCCAGGCCTTCTGCAAGATCGGCCTGGTGCCAGACTCTGGCGGTACCTGGCTGCTGCCGCGCCTGATCGGCATGGCGCGGGCCAAGGCCCTGGCCATGCTGGGCGAGCGCCTGGGCGCTGAGCAGGCCCAGCAATGGGGGCTGATCCACCGCGTGGTAGACGATGCGGCGCTGCGTGACGAAGCACTTACCCTCGCCCGCCAGCTCGCCACCCAGCCTACCTACGGCCTGGCGCTGATCAAGCGCAGCCTCAATGCCAGTTTCGACAACGGTTTTGATGAGCAACTGGAACTGGAGCGCGACCTGCAGCGCCTGGCCGGGCGCAGCGAGGATTACCGCGAAGGCGTCAGCGCCTTCATGAATAAGCGCACACCAGCCTTCAAGGGGCGCTGAACATGGGCGCACTTGCAAACACTGTACAGGTGGCGGTAATCGGTGCCGGCGCCATGGGGGCCGGCATCGCTCAGGTCGCAGCCCAGGCCGGCCACCCGGTAAAACTCTATGACAACCGCCCGGGCGCAGCCGCCCAAGCGGTGGCAGGCATTGATCGGCAACTGGCTCGGCTGATGGATAAAGGCAAGCTGCCAGCCACTGAGCGCGAAGCCATCAGCGCCCGGCTGTGCCCGGTCGACAGCCTGGAGGCGTTGGCTGATGCCGGCCTGGTGATCGAAGCCATCGTCGAGAACCTGCAGGTCAAACAGACGTTGTTCAGTCAGCTTGAAACCCTGTGCGCCAGCGACTGCATCCTCGCCAGCAACACCTCGTCGCTGTCCATCACCAGCCTGGCTGCTGGCCTGCAACGCCCCGGGCACGTGGTTGGCATGCACTTTTTCAACCCGGCGCCGCTGATGGCGCTGGTCGAGGTGGTGTCGGGCCTGGCAACCGACCCGGCGATAGCCGCCTGCATTTACGCTACCGCCCAGGCGTGGGGCAAGCAGCCGGTGCACACGCGCTCTACCCCGGGCTTTATCGTCAACCGTGTGGCGAGGCCGTTCTATGCCGAAAGCCTGCGGCTATTGCAAGAAGGCGCAGCAGATTGTGCCAGCCTCGATGCATTGCTGCGTGACGCAGGTGGCTTTCGCATGGGCGCGTTCGAACTCACTGACCTGATCGGCCACGACGTCAACTATGCCGTCACCTGTTCGGTATTCGATGCCTTCTATGGCGATTTCCGCTTCCAGCCTTCGCTGGTGCAGAAAGAACTGATAGACGCTGGCCGCCTTGGCCGCAAGACCGGCCAAGGCTTCTATAGCTACGGCGAAGGCGCTGAACGCCCGCAGCCAGCAGAGCTGCACAGCGCCGCCCGTGTAGAAGCCTGTGTGATCGAGGGCGCCCTCGGGGTCATGCAGCCGCTGGTCGAGCGCTTGCGCCAAAGCGGCATTGCCGTGACCCAGCGTGCAGGCACCGGCCTGATCCAGGTCGGCGATGCCACCCTGGCCTTGTCCGATGGTCGCCTGGCCAGCCAGCGCGCCCGCGAAGACGGCCTGCGTAACCTGGTGCTGCTCGACCTGGCGCTGGACTACGGCAGCGCCAGCCGGCTGGCCATCAGTTGGTCGGCCGATACCAGCGACAGTGCTCGCGACCACGCCGTGGCGCTGCTGCAGCGCGCCGGCCTGAAAGTGACCGGCGTTGCCGACCTGCCCGGCCTGGTGGTACTGCGCACCGTGGCCATGCTCGCCAACGAGGCCGCCGATGCCGTGCTGCAGGGCGTCGGCAGTGCCGCCGACATCGACCTGGCCATGCGTGCCGGGGTCAATTACCCCTGCGGCCCGCTGGCCTGGGCCGCGAACATCGGCATAGCCCAAACCCTGCGCGTACTCGACAACCTGCAGCGCAGCTACGGCGAAAGCCGCTACCGCCCTTCCCTGTTGTTACGCCGCTGCGAAGCCAAAGGAGGCACCCTGCATGACTGAAGTGGAACTGGCACAAGCCTGTGCCGACGCCATGTACGCCCGCGACCAGGCCACCCAGGGGCTGGGCATCAGCCTGCTGGATGCCGGCCCGGGCCAGGCAACCCTGCGCATGCCGGTGCGTGCCGACATGATCCAGGGCCACGGCACCTGCCACGGCGGCTTCCTGTTTGCCCTGGCCGACTCGGCGTTCGCCTTTGCCTGCAACAGCTATGACCAGGCCACCGTGGCGCTGGGTTGCAGCATCGACTACCTCGCCCCGGCGTTGCGCGACGACGTGCTCACCGCTCACGCCAGCGAAGTCAGCCGCAAAGGCCGTACCGGCCTGTACGACGTGCGCATCGACAACCAGCGCGGTGAGCTGGTGGCGATGTTCCATGGCAAATCCTACAAAGTGCGCGGCACCGTGCTGGCGCAGGAGGCACAAGATGACTGAACCCACCCTCGCCGATGCCTTGATCATCGACGCCGTGCGCACCCCGATTGGCCGCTATGCCGGGGCCTTGAGCGGCATGCGTGCCGATGACCTGGCCGCCGTGCCGCTAAAGGCGCTGCTGCAGCGCCACCCCGAACTGGACTGGAAAGCGGTCGATGATGTGATTTTCGGCTGCGCCAACCAGGCGGGTGAAGACAACCGCAACGTGGCGCACATGGCCAGTTTGCTGGCCGGGCTGCCGCTGGAAGTGCCGGGCACCACCCTCAACCGCCTGTGCGGCTCCGGCCTGGATGCCATCGGCAATGCCGCCCGCGCCCTGCGCTGTGGTGAAGCCGGGCTGATGCTGGCGGGCGGTGTCGAATCGATGTCGCGTGCGCCATTTGTGATGGGCAAGTCCGAGCAGGCTTTCGGCCGAGCCGCCGAGCTGTTCGACACCACCATCGGCTGGCGTTTCGTCAACCCGCTGATGAAAGCGGCTTACGGCATTGATTCGATGCCGGAAACGGCGGAAAACGTGGCTGAGCAGTTCGGCATTTCCCGCGCCGACCAGGATGCTTTCGCCCTGCGCAGCCAGCACAAGGCCGCAGCAGCACAGGCCCGCGGCCGCCTGGCGCGGGAAATCGTGCCGGTCGAGATCCCGCAGCGCAAAGGCCCGGCCAAAGTGGTCGAGCATGATGAACACCCCCGCGGCGACACGACGCTGGAGCAACTGGCCAGGCTGGGTACGCCCTTTCGCGAAGGCGGCAGCGTTACCGCCGGTAATGCCTCGGGTGTCAACGATGGCGCCTGCGCCCTGTTGCTGGCCAGCAGCGCCGCTGCCCGGCGCCATGGCCTGAAGGCTCGCGGGCGGATCGTCGGCATGGCGGTGGCCGGCGTGGAACCACGGCTGATGGGTATCGGACCGGTACCGGCAACCCGCAAGGTGCTGGAGCTGACCGGTTTGTCGCTCGCTGACCTGGATGTCATCGAGCTCAACGAGGCGTTCGCCGCGCAAGGCCTCGCCGTGCTGCGCGAGCTGGGCCTCGCTGACGATGACGCACGGGTCAACCGCAACGGCGGCGCCATTGCCCTGGGCCACCCGCTGGGCATGAGCGGAGCGCGGCTGGTGACCACGGCGCTGCATGAGCTGGAAGAGATGGGCGGCCGCTATGCCCTGTGCACCATGTGCATCGGCGTTGGCCAGGGTATTGCCATGGTCATCGAGCGCCTCTGAGCGGTTCCGACCCACCGCCTGTTACCGAACAGAACGCAGCCGTATATGCTGCCTCCATGACACTCACCGCGCGGCCTGCAAGCGGGTTTGCGCGGCGTACAAGAACAATTCGAGTGAAGCCATGAACATGTACCATGATGCCGATCGTGCCCTGCTGGACCCGATGGAAACCGCCAGCGTCGACGCCCTGCGCCAGCACCAGCTGGACCGCCTGCGCTGGAGCCTGAAGCACGCCTACCACAACGTGCCGCTGTATCGCCAGCGCTTTGCCGAGTGCGGCGCGCACCCCGATGACCTCAAGTGCCTTGAAGACCTGGCCAAGTTCCCCTTCACCGGCAAGAACGACCTGCGCGACAACTACCCCTACGGCATGTTTGCCGTGCCCCAGGAAGAGGTTGTCCGCCTGCATGCCTCCAGCGGCACCACGGGCAAGCCGACGGTCGTCGGTTATACCCAGAACGATATCGACACCTGGGCCAATGTGGTCGCCCGCTCGATCCGTGCGGCCGGTGGGCGCAAAGGCGACAAGGTGCACGTGTCCTACGGCTATGGCCTGTTCACCGGCGGGCTTGGTGCGCACTACGGCGCCGAACGCCTGGGCTGCACGGTAATCCCCATGTCCGGCGGCCAGACCGAGAAACAGGTACAGCTGATTCGCGACTTCCAGCCCGACATCATCATGGTCACGCCGTCGTACATGCTCAACCTGGCCGATGAGATCGAGCGCCAGGGCATCGACCCGCACCACCTCAAGCTGCGCCTTGGCATCTTTGGTGCCGAGCCCTGGACCGACGAGCTGCGCCGCTCGATCGAACAGCGCCTGGGTATCGATGCCCTCGACATCTATGGCCTGTCGGAAATCATGGGCCCCGGGGTGGCGATGGAATGCATCGAAACCAAGGACGGCCCGACCATCTGGGAAGACCACTTCTACCCCGAGATCATCGACCCGGTCACCGGCGCGGTGCTGCCCGACGGCCAGCTGGGCGAGCTGGTGTTCACCTCGCTGAGCAAAGAGGCGTTGCCGATGGTGCGCTACCGCACCCGCGACTTGACCCGCCTGCTGCCCGGTACCGCGCGCCCCATGCGCCGGATCGGCAAGATCACCGGTCGCAGCGACGACATGCTGATTATTCGCGGGGTCAACGTGTTCCCGACGCAGATCGAGGAACAGGTGCTGAAAATAAAACAGCTTTCAGAAATGTATGAGATTTATTTGTATCGTAATGGCAACCTGGACAGTGTTGAAGTGCATGTGGAATTGCGTGCGGAGTGCCAGCACCTGGATGAAGGCCAGCGCAAGTGGGTGGTTGGCGAGCTGAGCAAGCAGATCAAGACCTACATCGGCATCAGCACCCACGTGCACCTGCAGCCGTGCGGCACGCTCAAGCGCTCCGAGGGCAAGGCTTGCCACGTGTATGACAAACGGTTGGCCAGCTGATCTCATTCGACTGCCATTTCGGCCCCGGCATTGTCCGGGGCTTTTTTTTGCCTGTGAGAATGCAGGGGGCGCTTTGCGCCCCAATCGCGACGCAAGGCCGCTCCTACACGGGTCCGCGATTCCCTGTAGGAGCGGCCTTGTGTCGCGATCGGGCTGCGCAGCAGCCCCTAGACCAGCAATGCGATACACAAAACTTATCCGATACACATAAAACTGTTTGACCATCTCTTTTGTATCGCTTACAAATGACTCATGCCTCAGCAGGAGTCTGCCCCCATGTACGCACAGCTAGTGGAAACCGGAGTCAAGCGCATCAAGTCTCTGGAAGAAATGTCCCCCGAGGAACGCCACTTCCAGGAAAAAATCGACGCCGAAATCAAGATCGAAGCCAAGAACTGGATGCCCGAGGCCTACCGCCAGAC
Source organism: Pseudomonas sp. NPDC089407 (assembly GCF_044900445.1). Taxonomy (NCBI): domain Bacteria; kingdom Pseudomonadati; phylum Pseudomonadota; class Gammaproteobacteria; order Pseudomonadales; family Pseudomonadaceae; genus Pseudomonas; species Pseudomonas sp. NPDC089407. The sequence continues at coordinate 152,540 of NZ_JBJDNB010000004.1, read as the reverse complement.
CCTCATCCGGCAGATCTCCCAGCACGCCCACTCGGAAATCGTCGGCATGCTGCCCGAAGGCAATTGGGTCACCCGTGCCCCCAGCCTCAAGCGCAAGCTGCAGCTGATGGCCAAGATCCAGGACGAAGCCGGCCACGGCCTGTACCTGTACAGCGCCATGGAAACCCTCGGCGCCGACCGTGACGAAGAAATCGCCAAGCTGCACAGCGGCAAGGCCAAGTATTCGAGCATCTTCAATTACCCGACCCTGAGCTGGGCCGACATGGGTGCCGTGGGCTGGCTGGTGGATGGCGCCGCCATCGTCAACCAGGTGGTGCTGCAGCGCACCTCCTACGGCCCCTACTCCCGCGCCATGATCCGCATCTGCAAGGAAGAGAGCTTCCACCAGCGCCAAGGCTACGAAATGCTCCTGACCATGATGCGCCACGGCACCCAGGCGCAGCAGGACATGGTCCAGGACGCCATCAACCGCCTGTGGTGGCCGGCGCTGATGATGTTCGGCCCCAGCGATGAGCATTCGCCCAACAGCGCCCAGTCGATGGCCTGGAAGATCAAACGCCAGACCAACGACGAACTGCGCCAGCGCTTCATCGACCAGACCGTGCCACAGCTGGAACTGCTGGGCTGCACCGCCCCAGACCCTGAACTGAAGTGGAACGACGAGCGTGGCCACTACGACTTCGGCGACATCCAGTGGGACGAGTTCTACGAAGTGATCAAGGGCAATGGCCCTTGCAACCTGGAACGTGTCGCCACCCGGCGCAATGCCATAGAGAGTGGCGCCTGGGTACGCGAGGCCGCCGTGGCCTACGCGCGCAAGCAACAGAACAAGAACGCCGCCTGAGCGGCGATTGATGCGGAGATCGAAAATGTCTGTCTGGACCCTCTACGAAGTGTTCGTGCGCAGCAAGCACGGGCTTAACCACAAGCATGTCGGCAGCGTGCACGCCGCCGATGCCGCCATGGCCATCGAAAACGCCCGCGAGCTGTACACCCGCCGTAGCGAAGGCGTGAGCCTGTGGGTGGTGCCTTCGGCGCTGATCACCGCCTCTTCCCCTGACGAGAAAGACCCGCTCTTCGCGCCCTCGGACGACAAGGTCTACCGCCATGCCAGCTTCTACGAGCTGCCCGATGACGTCGGACACATGTGAGGTCGACCATGCATAACGAAGCCCTTATTCCGTATCTGCTGCTGCTTGGCGACACTGCCCTGGTCCAAGGCCAGCGCCTCTGCGAATGGTGTGGCCGCGCCCCGGCCATCGAAGAAGAACTGGCCCTGATGAACGTCGGCCTCGACCTGATCGGCCAGGCGCGCAACTGGCTGGATTACGCGGCCGAGCTGCTCGATGACGGCCGGGACGCCGATGCCCTGGCGTTCCGCCGGGACGAGCGCGCCTACCGCAACCTGCTGCTGGTCGAGCAACCCAACGGTGATTTTGCCGTGACCATGACCAAGCAGTTCCTCTACGACGCCTGGCACTTCGCCCTGCTGCAGCGCTTGGTCGAGTCCGCTGACGAGCGCATTGCCGGTATTGCCGCCAAGGCCCTGAAGGAAGTCACCTACCACCTGCGCCGCTCCAGCGAATGGGTGCAGCGCCTGGGCGGCGGTACCGAAGAAAGCCGCCAGCGCATGCTCGCTGCTATCCCGGCGCTGTGGCGCTTCACCGTCGAACTGAGCGCTGCCAGCGACAACGAAGTACGCCTGGCCGAAGCCGGTATCGCCGCCGACCCGTCTGCAGTAGGCGCGGCCTGGCTCAGGCAGGTGGCCGAGACTTTCGCCACGGTTGAACTGCCACTGCCGAAAGCCGCCAGCCATTTCTACCTGGATGGCCGCAAAGGCCTGCACACCGAGCACCTGGGCCTGTTGCTGGCCGAGATGCAGTGCCTGCCAAGGGCCTACCCCGATGCAACCTGGTGAGCTGATTGCCGGCGACCGCGGCGCGCGGGCGCAACAGGGCGACGACCTGGCGCGGGCCTGGGCGGTGCTGGGCCAGGTCATGGACCCGGAAGTGCCGGTGGTCAGCGTGGTCGACTTAGGCATCGTGCGCGACCTCGACTGGCGTGCCGGGCACCTGCACCTGGTGGTCACCCCGACCTATTCCGGTTGCCCGGCCACTGAAGTGATCGAGGGCGACATTCGCCAGGCGCTGGAACAGGCCGGCTTCACCGCCCCGGACCTTGAGCGCCGGCTGACCCCGGCCTGGAGCACCGACTGGATCAGCGAACTGGGCCGCGAGCGCCTGCGCGCCTACGGCATCGCCCCGCCACAGGGCAGCGCCAGCAAGCGCAGCCTGCTCGGTGACGCGCCCCGGGTGTGCTGCCCGCAGTGTGGCAGCGCCCATACCGAATTGCTCAGCCAGTTCGGCTCCACGGCCTGCAAGGCGCTGTACCGCTGCCGCGAGTGCCTGGAGCCGTTCGACTATTTCAAATGCATTTGAGCCGTGGAGAACACCATGAGCCAGTTTCACAGCCTGACCATCAAGCAAGTGCGTAATGAGACCCGTGATGCGGTGTCTATTGCCTTTGACGTACCCGAGCACCTGCAGGACCAGTTCCGCTTTACCCAGGGCCAGTACCTGGTCATGCGTACCCAGCTGGACAACGAAGAAGTCCGCCGTTCCTACTCGATCTGCAGCGCTGTGCAGGACGGCGAGCTGCGCGTGGCCGTCAAGCGTGTGCCGGGCGGGCGTTTCTCGGCGTTTGCCAATGAAGTGCTCAAGGCCGGCCAGCAACTGGAAGTGATGCCGCCGTCGGGCAGCTTCCATGTGCCGCTGGACCCGGCACGCCAGGGCAACTACCTGGGTGTAGCCGCCGGCAGCGGCATCACGCCGATTCTGTCGATCATCGCCACCACCCTGGCCAGCGAGCCGAACAGCCGCTTTACCCTGCTGTACGGCAACCGCTCCAGTTCCGGTGCGCTGTTTCGCAACGAACTCGAAGACCTGAAGAACCGTTACCTCGACCGCCTGAACCTGATTTTCGTGTTCAGCCGTGAGCAGCAGGACGTCGACCTGTACAACGGCCGCATCGACGCTGACAAATGCGGCCAGCTGTTCTCGCGCTGGCTGGATGTGCCCGGCCTGGATGCCGCATTCATCTGCGGCCCGCAGGCAATGACCGAGACCGTGCGCGACAGCCTGCAGGCCAATGGCCTGGGCAAGGCGCGCATCCATTTCGAGCTGTTCGCCGCTGCCGGCAACGAAGCCCGCCGTGAAGCCCGCGAGGCCGCGCGCCAGGTGGACGCGGCACTCAGCCACATCACCGTGATCAGCGACGGCCGCGCCCTCACCTTCGACCTGCCGCGCAACACCCAGAACGTGCTGGACGCCGGCAATGCCATCGGCGCCGAGCTGCCTTATTCGTGCAAGGCCGGTGTGTGCTCGACCTGCAAGTGCCGGGTGGTCGAGGGCGAAGTGGAAATGGACAGCAACCATGCCCTGGAAGACTACGAAGTGGCGGCCGGGTATGTGCTGTCGTGCCAGACCTACCCGGTGAGCGACAAAGTGGTCCTCGACTTCGACCAGCTCTGAAGAAAATGCACGGGCTGCTAACGCGGTCGCTGTAGGAGCGGCCTTGCGTCGCGAAAGGGCCGCAACGCGGCCCCAGGATCTCGGCCCTGATCACAGATTGCCGGGGCTGCTGCGCAGCCCTTTCGCGACGCAAGGCCGCTCCTACAAAGACCGCACAGGCAACACCGGCAAGCAACACCCGCGTGACCTCACAAAAAACAATTACAACACTCAGAGATCGCAACCCATGACACCCGAACGCATAGAAAGCATCGCCAACCACCCCGACTTCCAGCACCTGGTGCGGCGCAAGCGCCGCCTCAACGGTAGCCTGACCCTGGCCATGCTGGTGATCTACTACGGCTTCGTCCTGCTGGTGGCATTCTCCCCCAGCACCCTCGGCCAGTCCCTCAGCGGTGGCGTGACCACCGTCGGCATGCTGGTGGGCGTGCTGATGGTGCTGCTGTCCTTCGCCCTCACCGGTATCTACGTGCACCGTGCCAACAACGTGCTCGACCCGCTCAACGACAAGGTCAAGCAGGAGTGCGCACAATGAACTGGACCGCCATTTCGATGTTCATGGTGTTCGTCTGCTTTACCCTGCTGGTCACCCGCTGGGCCGCCTTGCGCACCCGCTCGGCCAGCGACTTCTATACCGCTGGCGGCGGCCTGACCGGCATGCAGAACGGCCTGGCGATCGCTGGCGACATGATCAGCGCCGCATCATTCCTGGGTATTTCGGCCATGATGTTCATGAACGGCTACGACGGCCTGCTATACGCCTTGGGCGTACTGGCCGGCTGGCCGATCATCCTGTTCCTGATCGCCGAACGGCTGCGCAACCTGGGCAAATACACCTTTGCCGACGTGGTCAGCTACCGCCTGGCGCAAACCCCGGTGCGTCTGACCTCCGCGTTCGGCACCTTGGTGGTTGCCTTGATGTACCTGGTGGCGCAAATGGTCGGCGCCGGCAAGCTGATCGAGCTGTTGTTCGGCATCAGCTACCTGTATGCGGTGATGCTGGTTGGCGTGTTGATGGTCGCCTACGTCACCTTTGGCGGCATGCTCGCCACCACTTGGGTGCAGATCATCAAGGCGGTGATGCTGCTGTCGGGCACCAGCTTCATGGCCTTTATGGTGCTCAAGCACTTCGGCTTCAGCACCGAGGCGATGTTTGCCAGCGCCGTTGCCGTGCATGCCAAGGGCCAGGCGATCATGGCGCCCGGCGGTTTGCTGTCCAACCCGATCGATGCCATATCCCTGGGCCTGGGCATGATGTTCGGTACCGCCGGCCTGCCGCATATCCTGATGCGCTTCTTTACCGTCAGCGACGCCAAGGAAGCCCGCAAGAGCGTGTTCTACGCCACGGGCTTCATTGGTTACTTCTACCTGCTGCTGATCATCGTCGGCTTTGGCGCCATCGTCATGGTCGGCACCGAGCCGTCGTACCGCGATGCCACTGGCGCCATCATCGGCGGCGGCAACATGGTCGCGGTGCACCTGGCTCAGGCCGTGGGTGGCAACCTGTTCCTTGGCTTCATCTCCGCCGTGGCCTTTGCCACCATCTTGGCCGTGGTCGCCGGCCTGGCGCTGTCCGGCGCGTCGGCGGTCTCCCACGACCTGTATGCCTGCGTCATGCGCAAAGGCAAAGCGACCGAGCAAGAGGAAATGCGCGTGTCGCGTATCGCCACGCTGGTCATTGGCTTGCTGGCGGTCATCCTTGGCCTGATGTTCGAGTCGCAGAACATCGCCTTCCTCTCCGGCCTGGTGCTGGCGGTGGCGGCGTCGGTCAACTTCCCGGTGCTGCTGCTCTCGATGTTCTGGAAAGGCCTGACCACCCGTGGCGCGGTGTGCGGCAGCATGGCCGGGCTGGTCTCGGCGGTGGTGCTGGTGGTGCTGGGCCCGGCGGTGTGGGTCAACGTGCTGCACAACGAATCGCCACTGTTCCCCTACAGCAACCCGGCACTGTTCTCCATGAGCCTGGCCTTCCTCGGCGCCTGGGCGTTCTCGGTCACCGACAGTTCCGAGCGTGCCACTGAAGAGCGCGGCCGCTATCTGGCCCAGTTCATCCGCTCCATGACCGGTATCGGCGCTGCCGGCGCCAGCAAGCACTGACTTCAAGGACGAACCACCATGTCGGGTAAAACAACAACAATGAACCGCACACACTTCATGTCAGCCGCCTGGCTGGCCACCCTCGCCCTGCCGATGTCGGCCATGGCCGATTTTATCGGCGACAGCCACGCGCGGGTGGAGCTGCGTAACCACTACATCAACCGCGACTTCCGCCAGAGCAACGCGCCCCAGGCCAAGGCCGAGGAATGGGGCCAGGGCTTTACCGCCAAGCTGGAGTCGGGTTTCACCGACGGCGCAGTCGGCTTTGGCGTCGACGCCATGGGCCAACTGGGCATCAAGCTCGATTCCAGCCGCGACCGGCGCAACACCGGCTTGCTGCCGTTCGGCCCGAACAGCCATGAACCGGTCGACGACTACAGCGAACTGGGCCTGACCGGCAAGGTACGGGTGTCCAAGAGCACCCTGCGCCTGGGCACCTTGCAGCCGATCCTGCCAGTGGTGGTGTACAACGACACGCGTCTGCTGGCCTCGACTTTCCAGGGTGGCTTGCTGACCAGCCAGGACCTTGAAGGCCTGACCTTCAACGCCGGCCGCCTGACCCAGGCCAACCTGCGCGATTCCTCGGGGCGCGACGACATCGGCTATGGCGCGGCGGCCAGCGACCACCTGGACTTTGGCGGCGGGAGCTACGCCATTACCCCACAAACCAGCGTCAGTTACTACTACGCCAAGCTGGAAGACATCTACCGCCAGCAATTCGTCGGCTTGGTCGACACCCGCACGCTGGCCGAGGGCATAAGCCTGCGCAGCGACCTGCGCTATTTCGACAGCCGTAACGACGGTGCCGAACGCGCCGGCAACATCGACAACCGCAACTTCAATGCCATGTTCACCCTCGGCGTGCGGGCGCACAAGTTCACCGCGACCTGGCAGCAGATGTCCGGCGACAGCGCGTTCCCGTTCGTCAACGGTGGCGACCCGTTCACCGTCAACCTGGTCACCTACAACACCTTCACCCGCGCTGGGTTGGACTCGTGGCAAGTGCGCTACGACTACGACTTCGTCGCCATGGGCATCCCCGGCCTGAGCTTCATGACCCGCTACACCGATGGCCGCCACGCCGAAACCGCCACGGTCAGCAATGGCCGCGAGCGCGAACGCGACACCGACCTCACCTACGTCATCCAGAGCGGCCCGTTCAAAGACGTCAGCCTGCGCTGGCGCAACGTCACCTTCCGTTCCGGCAATGGCCTGACCAATGCCGTGGACGAAAATCGCCTGATCATCGGCTACACCCTGGCGCTGTGGTAACCGCACGCCCCTACATTTTCAACAGCACGGAGAACAGCATGTCTGCCGCCCCTACCCTGCAGAGTTTCATCGCCGGCCGCTGGCTTGGCCAGCACGGCGCCCAGGCCCTGCGCAGCGCCCTCGACGGCCATGTGCTTGCCTATAGCCATGAAGAGCGCCCGGACTTCGCCGAAGCCGTGGACTTTGCCCGTGCCCGTGGCCTGGCCAGCCTGATGGCCATGGACTTTCAGCAACGCGCGCAACGCCTCAAGGCCTTGGCCTTGTACCTGGCCGAACGCAAGGAGCAGCTCTACGCCCTGTCGCACCACAGCGGCGCCACCCGTGCCGACAGCTGGATCGACATCGAAGGCGGCAATGCCACGCTGTTCGCCTATGCCGGCATCGGCAGCCGCGAACTGCCGTCGGGCAACCTGGTACACGAAGGCCCGGCGATCCCGCTGGGCAAGCAAGGCCATTTTGCCGGCAGCCATATCCTGGTGCCGCGCGCAGGCGTGGCCGTGCACATCAACGCCTTCAACTTCCCGATCTGGGGCATGCTGGAAAAGTTCGCCCCGACCTTCCTGGCCGGTATGCCGTGCATCGTCAAGCCGGCGACTTCGACCAGCTACCTGACCGAAGCCGTGGTGCGCCTGATGAATGCTTCCGGCCTGCTGCCCGAAGGCAGCCTGCAATTGGTGATCGGCAGCACCGGCGACCTGCTCGACCGCCTGCAAGGCCAGGACGTGGTGACCTTCACCGGTTCTGCCGACACCGCCGCCAAATTGCGGGTCACGCCGAACCTGATCCGCAACTCGGTGCCGTTCACTGCCGAGGCCGACTCGCTGAACTGCGCCATCCTTGGCCCGGACATAAGCCCGGGCAGCGAAGCGTTCGACCTGTACATCAAGGAGGTGGTGCGTGAAATGACCACCAAGGCCGGGCAGAAATGCACCGCCATCCGCCGCGCCATCGTGCCGGCCAAGCACATCGACGCGGTGGCCACGCGCCTGCGCGAGCGGTTGAGCAAGGTGGTGGTCGGTGACCCGTCGCTGGAAGGCGTGCGCATGGGCGCCCTGGCCTCCCATGACCAGCAGCACGACGTGGCCGAGCGGGTGCGCAGCCTGCTCAACAGTTGCGACCAGCTGTTCGGCGCCAGCGATGGCTTTGCCCCGCGTGGCGAAGGCGTGGCCGAGGGTGCCTTCTTTGCCCCGACCCTGCTGCAGGCCCGCGACCCGCATGCCGACGGCGGCGCCCATGATATCGAAGCGTTTGGCCCGGTCAGCACGCTGATGGCCTATGACGACCTGGACGAGGCCCTGGCCCTGGCGGCCCGTGGCAAGGGCAGCCTGGTGGCGACCCTGGTGACTGCCGACCGCAGCATCGCCGCCAAGGCCATCCCGGTGGCTGCTGCCTGGCATGGCCGCCTTTTGGTGCTCGACAGCGAGGCTGCCAAGGAGTCCACGGGCCACGGCTCGCCGCTGCCGCAGCTCAAACACGGCGGCCCGGGCCGCGCGGGCGGTGGTGAGGAACTGGGCGGCCTGCGCGCAGTCAAGCACTACCTGCAGCGCGCCGCCGTGCAAGGCTCGCCAAGCATGCTCACGGCGGTGACCGGCGAATACGTGCGCGGTGGCGAAGTGATCGAAACTGAGGTGCACCCGTTCCGCCGCTACTTCGAGCAGCTGCGTATCGGCGAGTCGCTGCTGACCCACCGCCGCACGGTCACTGAAGCCGACCTGGTCAACTTCGGCTGCCTGTCGGGCGACCATTTCTACATGCACTTCGACGAGATTGCCGCCAAAGCGTCGCAGTTCGGCAAGCGCATTGCCCACGGCTACTTCGTCTTGTCGGCGGCGGCCGGGCTGTTTGTCTCACCAGGTGCCGGGCCGGTACTGGCCAACTATGGCCTGGATACCCTGCGCTTCATCAACCCGGTGGGCATTGGTGACACCATCCAGGCGCGGCTGACCTGCAAGCGCAAGATCGACCAGGGCAAGACCAGCCCGCTGGGCCAGCCGCAGGGTGTGGTGGCGTGGGATGTGGAGGTGACCAACCAGCTGGGCGAGCTGGTGGCCAGTTATGACATTCTGACCTTGGTGTTGAAACAGCCCGACTAAGGCGCTGACAGGCGTACACAGAACCTGTAGGAGCGGCCTTGTGTCGCGATGGGCTGCAAAGCAGCCCCGGCAATTTGTGCACCAGCCTGAAATCCTGGGGCTGCTCCGCAGCCCATCGCGACACAAGGCCGCTCCTACATGGGACTTCGTTCGTTGTAGGAGCGGGTTTACCCGCGAAGAGGCCGGTACAGGCTACATAAAGGCCAAGGGCCACCTCGTACATCTGCCCTAATCGCCCCACCACCCCCTCGGCGTTATAGTCCAGTGAGAACAACGCCAAGGAAGTCCCCATCATGCACCCCTTCAAGCTCGTCCTCAGTGCCGCCCTGCTGGTCGGCGTCGCCGGCTGCCAGACCATCAACCCTTCCGAAGACACCCTCAAGCAGCGCACCGAATTCGTCCTCAACACCAAGGTCTCGAAAGTCGCCGACGTGCGCAGTGACAGCACCCTCACCTACTACACCGCCACCACCGCCAAAGGCCAGTACGAGTGCCAGATGCCCAGCGGTGCCATCGTCGCGGTTGGCGGTATGGGCCTGTACCAACCCACGCCTTCGTGCATGAAAGAAGGCCAGGCCATCATCCTGCAATAACCCCCCGCACAGCCTCTGCGCCCTCGCGCCGGTCTAGCCGACCGGCGCCGCCGGCGCCTCGCGCAATGCGCGCAGGGCCGCACGCAACTCAGCCGGGCGCACCGGTTTGGAAAGCACGGTGATATTGCGCTCATGCACCACTGCCTGAATTTTTTCCGGATCATGCCCGGTCATGATCAGCGCCGGCACTTCCCAGCCGCGCTCGGCGCGCAGCCGGTCGATGCAATCGACCCCGGTTGCCTCCTGCCCCAGGTCATAATCGGCGACAATTACCGCACAATCACTGCTCAGACCCACCGGCGAGCTGTGCGCTTCAACCTCGCACCCCCAGCGCTGCAACAGCGCCGACGTCGCCCGCAGCACGTTGTGGTCGTCCTCAACCAGGCACACCCGCAACCCGCCGAGCAGGCCGGCGGCTGCAGCCGAGCGCTCATCCGCCACCTGGGCTGGTTGCGCAGCCAGGCAGGGCAAGCCTTGCAGGCTTACCGCCGTGCCGTGCCCTGGCCGCGAGCGCAACTGTACCTCAAGGCCCATCAGGTACCCCAGCCGCCGTACGATCGACAAACCCAGGCCCACCCCCTCGACATCCTTGTCGCGTACCTGACGCACCCGGTAGAACTCTTCGAACACCAGCCGCTGGTGCGTTTCTTCTATGCCCCGTCCCTGGTCGTAGACCACGATGGCAAGGCCATCGGCACGGCGCCGGACCCCCAACAGCAAGGGCCGATGGGCCGCATACTTGAAACTGTTGGACAGTACGTTCTGCACCATGGTGGCCAGCATGCCGCGATCGGCACAGGTCCAGTAACGGCAGGGGCGCAAGCGTATCTCTACCCCGGCCCAACGGGCGGCCTCGCTGTTCTGGCGCACCAGGTCGGCCAGGAATGCAGCCAGGGCAAAGGCTTCGTTTCGCGGTTGCACACGGCCGTTGTCGAGGGTGTAAAGGTCGAGAATGGAGCGAAACAGCTGCGACACGTTAAGCAGCGAACGGTCGATGCTGTCGACCAGCCGCCGTTCGTCCTTGCCCAGTTGCGACTCGCGCAGGCAGGCGGTGAACAGGCCGATAGAGTGAATGGGTTGGCGCAGGTCATGGCTGGCCTGGGCCAGAAAGCGGGACTTTTCGCGGTTGGCTGCTGCGGCCTGCTCCGAAGCCTTGCGCGTTCGCTCCAGCAGCAGGTGCGCATAGATCGGGATCACCGTACTGGTAGTGAGCAACATCAGTACCATGAACGGGTTGGCCTGCCAGTAAGGGGTGATTTGATACACCACCAGCAATGCCGCCAGCGCCAGCACCGTGGCAATGACCAGGTAACGCGAGCCGAAGCGCATGCCGTTGCCCAGGTTCACCCACACCATCACCGCATAGATCGGCAGCGCCGCCTCGCCGCCCACCACCAGCCCGAAGCAGGTACCGGTGTAGTCGTGCACCATGCCCAGCACCCGTCGCCAAGGGTAATGCCCTGGCCAATGGGCGATGGCCTGGCGAAACGCGATGGATACCAGCACAAAAGCGCTGATGTAGTAGATGACCGGCAGGTATGGCGCATGCGAGCTGCCCGGCAGAAAGCCCAGCACGGTCATGTAGACCAGGGCGCAGCAGGCAACGATGACGCGCAGGTTGGCTTGATCGAGTTCGTTGTTGGTGGTGTTGTTGGTGTTGTGGCTATCCGGTTGCATGGCCAGTGTCCCTGTGCACGGGGTCGCATTACCGCCATCCGTAGGCAGCACCCTTTGTCCGTGGCTGCTAAGTTAACATGGACCACCCCACTCACGGCCACAGGGAGTAGCCACGCGTGACGTGTCGTATCATCGTGGCGGATGACCATCCGCTTTTCAGGGAGGCTTTGGCGCGCACGGTGCAGTGCGTGTTACCGCAGGCCTGCGTGGAAGAAGCGGGTTGCCTTGCGCAAGTGCTCGCGCTGGCCGATACCGGCGAAGTCCCGGACACCCTGATCCTCGACCTGCGTTTCCCGGGGCTGGTCGACGTCGAGTGCCTGGTGCAGCTGCGCAAGCAGTTGTCGCGCACTACCCTGATCATCGTGTCGATGGTCGATGACCCCGGTGTGGTCGAGCAGGTCATGGCTACCGGCGTAGATGGCTTTATCGGCAAGAGCATTGCTGCCGACGAGATCGGCGCAGCCATACTGGCCATACGCGAAGGCGAGGTGCTGGTCAGGTATGCACCCTCAGGGCTGTTGCCCGACATGGGCGGCGAATGCGCGGTGGAACAGCTTACCCAACGCCAGCACGAGGTGCTGCGGCTGATAGCCCAGGGCAAGACCAACAAGGAAATCGCCAAGGCGCTGGATATCTCGCCGTTCACAGTGCGGATACATGTGTCCTCCCTGCTTAGGGCACTCGGTGTTTCGTCACGCACTGCCGCCGCGGTCAAATACACCGGCAGCTGACACCGTTGGTCAGACACCGAAGAAGATAATGGGAGCGCTGGCCCTGACTGAGGCTCTTAACACATGAGGGGTGGTCAATGGCTTCGCCTCTCACTCCTGTGTTGGCCCGCCGCCGAGGCGGGCCTTTTTTAGCGAAACGGAGGCAGGCATGAACAACCAACGATGGATGGGCGGCGGCAACGTGCAGGACGACTGGCCTGAGCTTGAACCCGATCAGCGCAATGATCGGGTAGATGACCCGGATACAGACCCTGACCTGACCGATGACGAGCAAAACCGGCCCGGCGTACCGGCCAGTGATCCCGAGTCCGGGGCGTGACCGTGAACATGCTGTTGCAGGCGGTTTCAGGCAATGGTGGCGGGGTCTTCAACCGAGCGGCCAGGCTTGCTGCCTGATTCCCGCCAACTCACTTCGGTCACCCCATAGCGCTCCGCCATGGGCCTGCTCACCTTTCGGATCTTTTCGCGGCCGAACTTGGGAATGATGCCAATCCCTGCGTCGCAACTGGCCCAGTGCCAGGCTTCGGCATTGTCCAGGCGTTCCAGACGGATGATGAAGCTGCGAGGCTTGCCGTGCAGCAGGTAATCAATGATGTACAGCTGGGGATTAGGCATTGCTGAGCCCTCCTCTTTTCCATGGATGACTTCTCATGGAGTCGGGCATTGGCAGAAAAATTCAAAAAGATATAAGACCCTTCGCATGAAGGGTTGCCTGGCGGAATGTCCGCCAGGCAAACCATACACGTTAAAATGGCCGTTTACGGGTTACGACCGCCGCCGTGGCTGTTCTGCCCACCTTTGCGGCCTGCTTCGGAAGCACGCTCCCGGTCATTGGCAAAATTGCCGCCAGAAGCCTGGCCACCTTTCTGCCCCGCCCGGGACGCTTTTTCGCGGTCGTTGGCAAAGTTGCCCGGGTTGGTTTCCTTGGTTCCGCCACGTTGGCTGGTCTGGTCCTGATCTCTAGCCATGTCGTTTCTCCTTGCGATGGGGAAGTAGTCACGGTGATGTGCCGTGCCCTAACTCCGAACCTGATCACGGGCGCAGTGCTCCTTCTGTTATGTCGCTAACGGACGAGTGGCGCCAAATGATTGCTCGCAGGTACATTGGCGCGCCGCTCGTTGGTGCAAACTCCAGGCAGTCGCGGCGGCGCTGCAAGCCTGCCTATAATGGGCCCGACACAGCCCGGCGATGCGTCGATGGGCCATTTTTCAGGTCTGTATAAGGCACCGCCATGAAGTCGACTGCTAGCCAGCCCGCTGCTCCGCAGAACCCTAACCTGACGACCAGTCACCTGAATTTCCCGGTGGTCGGTATCGGTGCCTCGGCGGGGGGGCTGGAAGCAATCTGTACCTTGTTCCGGCAAATGCCTGCCGACTCGGGTATGGCATTCGTCATCGTCCTGCACCTGTCGCCTGATCACCAGAGCGTTGCCGATCGCATCATCCAGGAGACCACCGACATGCCGGTGCGTCAGGTTACCGAGCCGGTGCCGATACAGCGCAACCATGTGTATGTGATTTCGCCGGCAAACCGGCTGTCGACCAACGATGGATACCTGCGCGTAGCGCCCGCCAATCGGCGCCGCGGAGACCATGTCGCCATCGACCTGTTCTTCCGCGACCTGGCAGACGTGCACAAGGACCACGCGTTTTGCGTGGTGATGTCCGGCACCGGTGCCGATGGTGCGGTCGGCCTGTCGCGGATCAAGGAGCAAGGGGGTGTTACCCTGGCGCAATCCCCGGACGACGCCCAATACGACAGCATGCCGCGCGCGGCGATAGAGACCGGCATGGTCGATGTCATTTTGCCGGCCGCCGAGATACCGCAAAAACTGTTGGAATTGTGGCAGAACGCCAGCCGGGTAAGGCTGCCGCAGATCGAGGACGATACCCTGCCACCTGCCTTGGGCACCCGTGTAGGCGACCCGCAAGCTTCCGACCCGTTGCTGGAAGAAATCCTCCTGCAATTGCGCAGCACTACCGGGCATGATTTCCAGCATTACAAGCGCGCCACCGTGCTGCGCCGCATCGAGCGGCGGCTGCATGTCACCGGCCAAGCTGACCTCGGCGCCTACCTGCGTTATCTGGAAGAGCACGCCGATGAGTCGGCGCAATTGCTGGCCGACATGCTGATCGGCGTGACCAACTTTTTCCGTGACCGCGAAGCGTTCGAGGCGCTTGAGCGCCATGTGCTGCCGCAGTTGGTCAGCGAGCCAGAGCCCAACGAGAGCGCCGGTGAGATACGCATCTGGTCTGCCGGTTGTTCCACCGGCGAAGAAGCCTATAGCCTGGCCATGCTGGTAAGCGAGCAATTGGCAGTTGAGCAGCGCGCCAGTCAAGTGCAGGTATTTGCCACCGACCTTGACGAGCGTGCGATCGGTATCGCTCGGGGGGGCTCCTACCCGGAGGCAATCATTACCGATGTGCCGCCCTCACGGCTGCGCCAGTTCTTTGTCAAGGAAGACCAGCATTACCGCGTGCGCAAGGAAATCCGCGAAAAGGTACTGTTCGCGCGCCACAACCTGTTGTCTGACCCGCCCTTCTCGCAAATCAACCTGATTGTCTGCCGTAACCTGCTGATCTACCTCGACCGTGAGATCCAGCAAGACATCCTGCGCATGTTCCATTTTGCACTGCGGCCCGGTGGTTACCTGTTCCTCGGCTCATCCGAATCTGCCGACATCGCTGCGGAGCTGTTTGCCGTGGTCGACAAACGCAACCGCATCTACCGTGCCCGTGATGTCAGCAATGCCGGACGACGCCCGGCCCGCCAATTGCCAGGCCCGGACCTGGCCCACTTGTTGCCGCCAGCGCAGGGCAAGCGCAAAACCGGCCGCAAGCCGGCCTATGCCGAACTCCACCACCGTGCGCTGGCGCGCCGTACCCCGCCCAGCCTGATCATCGACGGTGAAGGCGCCATCCTGCACCTGAGCGACGGCGTCGGCCGTTTCATGCAGCTGGGCGCCGGCGAGCTTAGCCGCAATTTGCTGAATCTGGTGTTGCCAAGCTTGCGCCTGGCGTTGCGCAGTACCCTGTTCCAGGCCCGCCAAGGCACCGAGGCGGTTACCTCACGCCCAGTGGACCTGGGGGAAGGCGAGCAGCGGGTGCAGGTCGAAATAACCGTGCAACCGCACAAAGATGAAATGAGCGCGGGTGAATACCTGCTGGTGGTGTTCGAGGAGCGCGCGCCGGACCCGTCGATCCCCCTGCCCGGTTCCATTCGCCAGACCGACAGCATGGTCCTCAACAACCTCGAACGCGAGCTGCAGCGCACCCGTTTGCAATTGCAGGAAACCATCGAACAGTCGGAACTTTCCAGTGAAGAGCTGACCGCCTCCAATGAAGAGATGCAGGCGATCAACGAAGAGCTGCGCTCGGCCAGCGAGGAGCTGGAAACCAGCAAGGAAGAGTTGCAGTCCATCAACGAAGAGCTGCTCACGGTCAATTACGAGCTTAAGAACAAGGTCGAGGAAACCGACAAGGTCAACGACTACCTCAGCAATCTGATTGCCAGCACGGACATCGCCACGGTGTTTGTCGATCGCAACCTGCACATCCGCTGGTTCACCCCGCGCGCCAGCGACTTGTTCAACGTGCTGCCGGTCGACACCGGTCGTTCGTTGCTGGACATCACCCACCGCCTCGACTACCCGGCGCTGGCCGATGATGCGCGCGCGGTGGTCCAGGGCGAAAACATCATCGAGCGTGAAGTGGGTGGCCAGGATCAGCACTGGTACCTGGCGCGGCTGCTGCCGTACCGCTCCAGCGAACAGAAGATCGACGGCACTGTGTTGACCTTCATCGATATCAGCAAGAGCCGGGCAGCCGAAGAACGCGTGCGCCTGGGCGAAGAGCGCATGCGGGTGGTGGCCGAAAGCACCCATGACTTCGCCATCATCCTGCTCGACGAGCAAGGCTTGATCACCGACTGGAATACAGGCGCCACTTTGATTTTTGGCTACAGCAAGGCCGACGTGCTGGGCCAGCACTACCAGCTGATCTTTACCGACGAAGACCGCCAGCACAACATTCCCGAACAGGAGTTGCACGCCGCGCGCATCAACGAGCGCAGCCAGGACGAGCGCTGGCATGTGCGCAAGGACGGTAGCCGGTTCTATTCCAGCGGAGAAATCTCTCGGCTCAAGGGCAGCACTTTGCGCGGCTATGTCAAGATTGCCCGCGACCTGACCGGGCACAAGCGCCTGCATGACGAGCAGACCAAGCAGCTGGCCGAGTCGCAGAGCACCAGCCACATGAAGGACGAGTTCTTCGCCATCATGTCGCACGAACTCAAGCATCCGCTCAACCTGATCCAGCTCAACGCAGAGATTCTGCGACGGCTGCCGTCAGTTGCCCACATTCCGGCCGCGAGCAAGGCAGTGGGCACCATTCGCGAAGCGGTCAGCAGCCAGGCGCGCATCATCGACGACCTGCTCGATGTTGCCCGTATTCGCACGGGCAAGCTCAAGCTCAAGACCGAACCTGTAGATTTCTCTGCCATAGTCCAGGGTATTCATACCGTGGTGCTGAGCGAGCAGCCCGTATGCAGCGTCGCCCTTGAGTTGCCGGCAGACGGTTTGCCCGTGCTCATTGAGGGCGACATCACCCGCCTGGAACAGGTTGTCTGGAACCTGCTGCACAACGCCTTGAAATTCAGCCCGGCTGGTGGGCTTATTCGCCTGGTGCTGAGCCATGGCAATGAGCAGATGACCTTGCGTGTGGTAGATAAGGGCATTGGCCTGGACACCAATAGCCTGGAGCATATTTTCGACTTGTTCAGCCAGGCCACACCGCAAACGGGCACCCACAACCGTGAAGGTCTGGGCATCGGCCTGTCGCTGGTGCGACAACTGGTCGAGGCCCATGGTGGTAGCGTACGGGCGCATTCCGAGGGCATGGGCAAAGGCAGCACCTTCTCCGTGACGCTACCCCTTTACGAGGGTGGCCGTCGGCCAGAGACCGCAGCAGATAAGGTTCAGGCGACCGGCCGGCTCGACGGCATTCATGTCCTGCTGGTCGACGATTCTGCAGAAGTGCTTGAGGTGATGAAAGAACTGCTGGAGATGGAATGTGCACAGGTCAGCGCCTACAGCGACCCCCGCCAGGCTTTGCAAGCTGCAGCCAGCACAACCTACGATATCATTCTCTCCGACATCGGCATGCCGGGCATGGACGGCCATGCGCTTGTCAAGGCACTTCGCGGGCTTGCCCACCTGCGGCACACCCCGGCAATCGCGCTGACGGGTTATGGCGCCAGCGCGGATCAGCACAAGTCCCGGCAAGCAGGCTTCGACCGCCACTTGAATAAACCCGTAGGCTATGACGAACTGGTGGAAGCAATCGAGGGGCTGCACGGGTCGGAGCCCTACTGACCATTCGTCTGAACCCAGTTGCATTAAACACAACGTTCCTTGCGCTTCTGGTGACTAATTCCTTATAGGAATAGGCGTCACCAGGAGTAAGCATGAAACCGGTCAAACCTCGCGCTACCGTCATATGCCGCCATGGCAAGCATGCCCGTAAATGGCTGTGGGTCAGGAAGCCCAACGCCGCCTGGACCCTGCCGGGTGGCAAAGTGGAGCCCGGTGAATCACCGCAGCAGGCGGCCGAGCGCGAATTGCTGGAGGAAACGGGCCTGCAGGCGCAAACCCTGACCCTGCTGATGCGTCATGAAACGCCGGAACGTACCCACTTTGTATTCGAGGCGGAGTTTGCCGATGCGCCTCACCCTACCGCGCTGCACGAAATAGCAGACTGCCGTTTCGCCCATTTCGACCATATGCCGGTACTCAAGGGTGAAATCAGGTTGCTGATTCGCTCCCTGCTGGCCTGCGATCAAGCTACAGCGGCTTCGGTGCGTTGAGCGCCGCATGGCACCGGCTGTGCCGGTGTTCGCGGCCACGGCCGCTCCCACAGGGACCGCGACAGCCTGGGGCCCGCACAGTACCTGTGGGAGCGGGTTCACCCGCGAAAGGGCCAGTACAGGGATCACGTCGTTAACGGGAATGGACAGGTCCAAACGGCAGTGACCGCGTCACGCATGCACGCTCCACTGGTGCGCATCCGGGTCGATCGGCATTTCGTCGATGGCATGGATCATGCCGCTTTTCAGTGCTTCCTGAGGTGCGAGGATACGCGGATAGGCCATCAAGTAACGGGGCACATCCAGCACCTCGCTGCTGCCTTGGGTGCGTTCCGCCACGATTTCCGCGTAGAGCCGCAGGTCATAATCCAGGCTCATGGCGTATTCAGCCATGCGCGCGTGGTCGACAGAACCATGCAGCGTCCAGTGAAACGGATGAAACAGGAACTTGCTGTGGGCACAGGCAGTGCGCTGCTCGCCCGCCAGGAACAGGATATTGCCCATTGACTCGACGGTGCCCAGGTTGTGCGTATGCAAGGGCACCGGCAGCCCTCGCAGGAAGTTGTACAGGGTGAAGCCGTAGCTGCACTCGCCGCCCATGGTGGCAATATTCAATTGCAGCAATTCGGCCCCCTGCTGCAGGGCCTTCGAACAGGTGCTGATGAGGTTGCCACAGGTAGATGAGTTGATCGGGCCGGTGAAATGGATGATATGTCTGGCCATGCGTTCCTCCAGGCTGATGCAGAGGGTTCTTCCAGTGAACGGGAGTCCTGGCTGCTAAAGGGTGGAATCGCAAGGGGCAGCAAAGTTCAATTCGCCCCCGCAGGCCGCCGTCGATCCTTGCGCTTGGAACCCTTGAGCAGTTGCACCGGTCGCAAATGATGAACCGTGTAACAAGAAGATGAGGAGGCAGCGTGAGCGAAGTGCGTGTCGGCATTTCAGGATGGCGCTATGGCCCCTGGCGCAAGGATTTCTACCCCGCTGGCTTACGTCAGGACGATGAACTGGCGTTCGCTTCACGGGCGGTCAACACCATCGAGATCAACGGGTCTTTCTATAGCCTGCAGACGCCAGAGCGGTACCGTAGCTGGGCCCAGGCTACACCGGACGATTTTGTGTTCTCGGTCAAAGCCCCCCGCTACATCACCCATGTAAGGCGCCTTAAGGACATCGAACAACCGATGGCCAATTTCTTTGCCTCCGGGCCTTTGCTGCTCGGCGAAAAGCTCGGCCCGATACTGTGGCAGTTCCCGCCCAACATGAAGTATGACGAACCGCTGTTCAGCGCTTTCCTGGCGTTGCTGCCGCATGACCGAGAGGCTGCGCGGAACATTGCCGAAGGCTGCGCCGAACGTCTCAAGGGCAATGGTGGCACCGCGATCCAGGGTAACGGTCCGCTGCGCCATGCCGTTGAAATACGTAATGAGAGCTTTCTGTGCGAAGCCTTTGTCAAGCTGTTGCGCAAGCATCACGTAGCGTTGGTGGTTGCAGACAGCGCCGGCAAATGGCCGTACGTCGAAGACGTGACCGCCGATTTCGTCTACATGCGCCTGCACGGTGACGTGGAACTGTACAGCAGCGGCTATACCGTGCGCGCACTGCGCCGCTGGAAGCAGCGCATTCAACAATGGAGCCAAGGCAGCCAGGCCGATGACGCCGCGCTGATCGTGCCAGGCCCGCCGCCGCATCGCGCTTCGCGGGATGTGTACTGTTACTTCGACAACGACCAGAAAGTGCATGCCCCTTATGACGCCCGGCGCCTGCTGGAAAAACTGCACCTGGACCATGACCTGATGACCGAACCTGGTGTCGAACCGCAGGTGCAGCTATGAACAGAACCCTGCCCGCACCCAGTTGCATCATCGACAAGATCACAGCAGTTCATCGGCTCAATGTGCTCACCCTCAACGTTCACAAGGGCTTCACCTTCTTCAACCGTCGCTTCATCCTGCCAGAACTGCGTGAAGCCGTGCGCACCACCGGTGCCGACCTGGTGTTTCTGCAGGAGGTGCATGGAAGCCACCAACAGCATGCCGTGCGCCACCCGGCATGGCCGGAAATCCCCCAGTACGAGTTCCTGGCGGACAGCATGTGGCCGCAATTTGCCTATGGGCGTAATGCGGTGTACCCCCATGGTGATCACGGCAATGCCCTGCTGTCGAAGTTTCCGATCACCCGATTCGACAACCTCGACGTCTCTGTTCACGGCAACGAGCAACGCGGCTTGCTGCATTGCCAACTGGAAGTACCGGGCCACGAGCAGGTGCATGCCATCTGTGTGCATCTGGGCCTGCGTGAAGCGCACCGGCAAAGCCAGGTGAAGCTGTTGCTTGAACTGCTCGAACGTTTGCCCGCCAAGGCCCCGGTGATCATTGCCGGCGACTTCAATGACTGGCGGCTCAAAGCAGACGCGGTGTTGTCGCAGCGGCTGGTCGAGGCCTTTGGCGAACGCTTCGGCACACCCGCTCGCAGTTTTCCGGCGCGCATGCCGCTGTTGCGCCTGGACCGCATCTATGTGCGCAACGCCATGCCTGGCAAAGCGCAGGTGCTGTCCAGTTACCCGTGGTCGCATCTGTCCGATCATGCACCCCTTGCCGCGGAGATCATCGTGTGAAAAGACCTTGGGTAGGTGGCAACTGCGTAGAACTGCTGATCAACGGCGAAGCGTTCTACCCCCGTGTATTCGAGGCCATGAGCCAGGCACGGGAAGAGATCTTGCTGGAAACCTTCATCATCTATGACGACAAGGTGGGTCAGCAGCTGCAACGGGCGCTCATCGACGCCGCCAGCCGCGGGGTTAGAGTCGAAGTGGTAGCAGACGGTTATGGCACCGCTGATTTATCTGCCGAGTTCGTCGCAGCCATGACCGATGCCGGCGTGAGCTTTCACTTGTTCGACCCCCAGCCGCGGCTGGTTGGCATGCGCACCAACCTGTTTCGCCGGCTGCACCGCAAGATCGTGGTCATCGACGGCGAACGGGCGTTTATCGGGGGCATCAACTACAGCGCCGACCACCTGGGGGACTTCGGGCCCATGGCCAAGCAGGATTATGCTGTCGAGGTCACCGGCCCCGTGGTGGCGCAGGTGCATGCAGTGAGCCGACGACTGATGTCGCCAGTGCTCGAGCCCCCCAGTGAGGTGCGCCCGGTCACCGAGCCTGCCGGTGACATGACTGCCGTATTGGTAGAGCGTGACAATGGTCAACGCAGTACGGCCATCGAAGCCTATTACCTGGAAGCGCTGCGCGGCGCGCGTCAACGCATCGTGATAGCCAACGCCTACTTCTTCCCCGGGTATCGTCTACTGCGCGAGTTACGCAACGCCGCGCGCCGTGGCGTGGACGTCACCTTGATCATGCAGGGCCAACCTGACATGCGTTGGGTCCGCGCCCTTTCGCGGCTGCTTTACAACTACCTGCTGCGCGACGGTGTGCGCATCCATGAATACTGCCAGCGCCCGCTGCACGGCAAGGTAGCGCTGGTGGACGATGACTGGGCCACGGTCGGTTCAAGCAACCTCGACCCGTTGAGCCTGTCTTTCAACCTCGAAGCCAACCTGTTCATCCGCGACCGCGCGTTTACCCGGCAGCTGCATCAGCATCTGCAATCGCTGGCAAATGAACAATGCAAGCCGGTCACTCTGGAGCGGATGATTCGTGGTTACTGGTGGCGCGCCCCGCTGATTTTCATAAGTTTCCACGTGGTTCGTCACTTCCCCAGGATTGCTGGCTGGTTTCCGGCGCACCGCAAGCGCATCAAATCATTGCAGCCTGAAATCGAGACGCAAGGCAACCTGCACGAGGGCAATACTTGATGGAGCGAAAGCGTTGGCAAACCTGGGCCAAGCGCCTGTTCACCGTACTTTTCCTGATTCTGGTGCCAGCGTTGCTGTTCATGCTGGCGCGCAACCTGGACTGGAACGAAGTGCGTCAATCCTTGCTGGCTTACAAGCCAGGAACGCTGGCAGTGGGCCTGTTGATGGCCTTGGTCAGTTTCCTGATCTTTGCCAGCTATGACCTGCTTGCGCGCAGCTATACGGGGCACAAGCTGCCGGCACGGCAGGTATTGCCAGTCGCCTTCGTGTGCTACGCCTTCAACCTCAATTTCACCACGTGGGTAGGCGGTGTTGCCTTGCGTTATCGGCTGTACAGTCGGCTGGGCCTGGATACGCCTACCATTACCCGCATTCTCACCTTGGGCCTGCTGACCAACTGGATGGGCTACATGCTGCTGGCGGGCGGTGTGTTTGCGCTGCGTCTGGTGGAACTGCCGGCCAACTGGGCCGTGGGCACCACCGGCCTGCAGCTGATCGGCTTCATACTGGTGGCGATAGCACTCGGCTACCTGTTGGCCTGCGGCCTGGCAAAAAAACGCACCTGGCGCTGGCGCGATCATGAACTGACCTTGCCTTCCCTGCGCCTGGCGCTGTGCCAGGTTGCGTTGGGCGCGAGTAACTGGGCCATGATGGCCCTGTTGATCTATTGGTTGTTACCCGGTGAGGCTTTCTATCCCTCCATTCTGGGCATCCTGCTGATCAGTTGCGTGGCCGGCGTTGTTGCCCATATCCCGGCTGGGCTGGGCGTGCTGGAAACGGTATTTCTCGGCTTGCTGCATGGGCAGATGGCTCAGGGCAGCCTGGTCGCAGCGCTGTTGGCTTACCGAACCTTGTATTACCTGATACCCCTGGTGCTGGCAGTCATCACGTACGTGGTGCTGGAAAAACGCGCCAAGGCCATGCGCCGGCGCGAGAAGCCAGCTTGAAATCAATCACGGCCACGGCCGGGAGGTGTGCATGCGTGCCTTTATCATGATTGCCATGCTTGCGAGCTTGGCGAGCGGTGAAGCGTTGGCTGAAGCGTGTGATGTGATGACCCGATCATCCAGCGAAGCGGTGAAGCCGGTGGAGCAACATACGTGCTACAGCTACGCCAACATGCCCCCAGAAGCGCTGAGCTGGTCATGCAGCAATGAAAGCAAGGAGATGCTCAGTTCGCAGAAGCACAAGGTGGCGCGGTGTGCTGATGGCAGCGTGGGCAGCTGCATTGCCCCCCTGACCCAGGAAGCGCTGGCCAACCCCAAGGCGACTGGCAACGACGAGCCCTCGACACGCCCGAGCCTGCCAAAGGATGCGCGGGTGGTAACCTACTATTACGACACACCAAGCCTGGGCCAGGCGCGTTCCGACTGTGAACGCAGCAACGGTATCTGGCAAACCCACTGAATCACCGCCAGATAATATTTGCCGTTGCCGTTGCCGTTGCCGTTGCTTTTGCTTCTAAGCGCGCGATAGCTCAGGCGATGCAGATTGCGACTTCAGGAGGCCGAGCGAAGGGCTTGCGGAGGGAGATGACGGGCATGGATGCCCGTCAAGCGCTGAGGCCCCATGGATGGGGCCTGCAGCGCGTGCTCCCGGGAGCAAGCCCGTAGCGAGGGGACCCCGGAGCGAAGCGTAGGGGCCGGATGATAGGAGCCAGCGTTTTTTGGTTACTTTTTGTCGCGTTTGACAAAAAGTGACTCGCCGTAAGGGCGAAAAGGTGAGTAAGCGTCGCCATCGCAAATGGACTTTTCGCTTTATCAAAACCGGCGCTTAAGCTTCTGAGCTTCTGAGCCGTGGGCACTCATATCGAGTAGACATTCATTAGCGCAGGTGGCGCTTAGTCACCTTTCCGCCCTTACGGCGGGTCACTTTTTGTCAAACGCGACAAAAAGTAACCAAAAAACGCTGGCTCCCGTCATCCGGCCCCTGCGCTTCGCTCCGGGGTCCCCTCGCTACGGACTTGCTCCCGGGAGTACGCGCTGCAGGCCCCATCCCTGGGGCCTCAGCGCTTGACGGGCATCCATGCCCGTCACCTCCCTCCGCAAGCCCTTCGCTCGGCCTCCTGAAGTCGCAATCTGTGTCGCCTGGACTATCGCGCGCTTAGAAGCAAAAGCAACAGCAACAGCAACAGCAACAGCAACGAGGTTGTCAGGGGGAAATTGGATCGCTGGCAGGGAAGGTTTCGTCGAGGGCATTGTCCACGTTGGTTTCCTTCGGCTGGGCTACCTGCGCACAATTGCAACTTGGCATACGGCACGGCTCACCGTTCCGGTGCCCTGTTGCACACGCTTCACAGCAATAAGCCTTGCCATTTTGCGGGGCAGCATCCACGGTGCAGGAACATTCACTGCAAGCGCATCGTAATTCGCTCATCGGTTACCCTCCTCGTCTTCGTCGATCACATCATCGGTCCAGGGCTTGCCATCCAGCGGCGCTGAACGGGCCAGCTCGGCCTCATCCAGGCCAATACCACCACCGATCTCCTCGGCGTCCACATGGCGCAGGCTCTGGTCCGCTGGCCCGCCGTGGCCAGGCTCGTGTGGGTCACGAGCGCCGCTTTCGTCCAGCAATGTATCCGGGCTAAGGTCGTCATAAGTGACATTGTCCTCGTGCAGACTGTCCGTCAGCGCTTCGCCACCGGTCATCCCACTCTCTGCTACTCGCCGGGCCGGAAATTCTTCGGCAATTTCCTGCTCCGGGCGTTCATCCCCTGCCCGCCCCTCGCGATCATCCCGGCGCTCACTGAAATCCAGCTCGTGAACACTGCCCATGCGGTCCTCGATCGTGTCGATTTCAGTTGGGGTATAGGGTTTCGGATCATCAGGTCTGGACATGATTGTCTCCATCAGTTGGCTTACCCACGGTCGACTCCTGCAAGCCTCGGATGATTCAGAGTTTTTTTTGCAAGCCCAAACGGTTTTTTGAACTACGCGCTGCGTCGTCAGCTCCCAACGATAAGACCGCGATCGCTCCGGAGCCCGCCATGGCCAAGCCGCTCGACGAATATGCGCGCAAGCGCGACTTCAACGCCACACCCGAACCCAGTGGCAAGCGTAGCCGCAGCAAACGCGCCCATGCGTTGCAGTTCTGTATCCAGAAACACGACGCCAGTCACCTGCACTACGACTTTCGCCTGGAACTGGACGGCACGCTGAAAAGCTGGGCAATCCCCAAAGGGCCATCGCTGGACCCGAAAGTGCGGCGCTTGGCCGTGCACGTCGAGGACCACCCCCTGGACTACGCGGACTTCGAGGGAAATATTCCCGAAGGCCATTACGGGGCTGGAGACGTGATCGTCTGGGACCGAGGCATCTGGGAACCGGAAGGTGACGCCCAGCAAGCCTATGCCAAGGGCAAACTGCGCTTCCGGTTGCAGGGCGAGAAGCTCAGCGGCGTGTGGAACCTGTTTCGTACCCACCTGGCCGGCAAGAAAGAACAGTGGATGCTGGTCAAGTCACAGGACAGCCAGGCCCGCAGCGAAAGCGAATACAGCATCGTCGACGCCCAGCCTGACAGTGTCATCAGCGAGCGTACCTTGGTGCCGAAACGCAGCGCGGCAAAAATCGCCAAAGCCAAACCGGCAACCCTCGAGCGGGCGAGTACCGGCGAGAAAGCTCCCTTGCCAGACTTGTTGCAACCACAACTGGCCACCTTGGTTGATTCGCCACCCGCTGGCGACTGGCGCTATGAAGTCAAATTCGACGGCTACCGCATCCTGGCTCGTATCGAAGGCGATGACATTCGCTTGTTCACCCGCAATGGCCATGACTGGAGCGCCAAAATGCCCGCACAGGTGGCTGCGTTGCGCGACCTGGGCGTTGACTCCGCGTGGCTGGACGGTGAAATGGTGGTCAACAACGAACAGGGCGTGGCGGATTTTCAGGCCTTGCAAAATGCGTTCGATACCGAACGCGACGAGCAGATCACCTACTACCTGTTCGATCTCCCCTTTCTCGGCGGTCGCGACCTGCGCCAGGTGCCGCTGCAGGCGCGCCGCGAGGCGCTGCGCCAGTTGCTGGAGCACAACGACGCCGACAACCTTAAATTTTCCGCCGATTTCGATCAGCCCGTCGACTCACTGCTGGACAGCGCATGCCGCCTGCAGCTCGAAGGGCTGATCGGTAAGCGCGTGGACAGCCCCTACGTAGGCCGCCGCAGTGCCGACTGGGTCAAGCTCAAGTGCAAGCAACGCCAGGAGTTCGTGATCGTCGGGTTCACCGACCCCAAAGGCAGCCGCAACGGCTTCGGTGCGTTGCTGCTGGCCCTGCACGACAACGACAGCGGTGAGCTGCGGTATGCCGGCAAGGTCGGCACCGGCTTCAGTGCCACTACTCTGGACAGCATCCACGCTCGCCTCAAACCCCTCGAGATCACCAAGCCGGCCCTCCCCAGGCCGCCCACAGGGGCGGAAGCGCGCGGTGTTCACTGGCTAAAACCACAACTGCTCGCCGAAGTCGCCTACGCCCAGATGACCCGTGACGGCATCGTACGCCATTCGGTATTTCACGGCCTGCGTGACGACAAGCCCGCCACCGCCATCGACCTGGAGCGCGCCATGCCCGGCAAGACCGTGCCCAAAGCCAACCATGCATCCAAGCCGGCGCAAGGCTTGGCAGACCTGCGCCTCACCCACCCAGAGCGTGTCATCGATGCCAGCACCGGCATGACCAAGCGCGATGTCGCCGAATATTACGCCGAAGTCAGTCAATGGCTCCTGCCGCAACTCAAGGACCGCCCCGTAGCGCTGGTTCGCGCGCCTGAAGGCCTGGCTGGCGAACTGTTTTTCCAGAAGAACGCTGGCCAGCTGCATATCCCCAACGTGCTCAGTTACGAAAAAGCCGAGGCGGGCCAGGCGGCAATGGTCATCAATCGCCCGGATACCTTGTTGGGTGCAGTGCAGATGAACATGCTCGAACTGCATACCTGGAACGGCACCGACAAGGATTTCGACAAACCGGACCGTTTTGTACTGGACCTCGACCCGGACCCTGCACTGCCGTGGAAGGCCATGCTGGAAGCCACCCAGCTGACCCTCACCCTGCTCGACGAGCTTGGCCTGAAGGTGTTCATCAAGACCAGCGGTGGCAAGGGCATTCACTTGATGGTGCCGCTGACCCGCAAGGCCGGCTGGGACGAGGTGAAAGACTTCAGCCATGCCATCGTCAATTACCTGGCCAAACTGTTCCCGGACCGCTTGACCGCGGTGTCCGGGCCAAAGAATCGGGTCGGGCGTATCTTTATCGACTACCTGCGCAACGGCAAGGGCGCTACCACCGCCTGTGCCTATTCGCTGCGAGCGCGTGAGGGCCTGCCGGTTTCGGTGCCCGTCTGGCGCGAAGAACTGGCCCAGCTTAAAGGTGCCAACCAGTGGACCATCGGCAACGTGCGCGAGCGCCTGGCAGAGGTTGACGACCCTTGGGCCGACATGGGCAAGGTGCGGCAGTCCATCACCCTGCGCATGCGCAAACAACTCGGGCTGAAATGATGGCGCGAGCACCCATGATCCACGCTAAGGAGGTACGCCCATGAGCATCGTTCAGGATTTCAACCTGACCACCCTCGACCGGCTGCTACGCACCTTTGGCGAACGGCAGCAACCACTCAACCTTGATACTCAGCTGCCGCAGCTGATCCAGGCCCTGCGAGCGGATCACCTCGACTTGCTACCATTGCCTGGGCAAGGCAACACCTTGAGACGTTGGCAGACCCTGGCCAGGGTTGCTGGCTGTGACCTGGCGTTGGCCAAACTGTATGAAGGCCATACCGATGCGCTGGCGATTCTTGCCGAATGCGGCGCAGCGCATTACGTAGCAGAGGGTACCTGGGGAGTATGGGCTGCAGAACCACCCGATGCGCGCACGTTCATCACTGCCCGTGAAGGTGCCCAGGTACGCCTGAACGGCCGCAAGGCATGGTGCTCGGGCGCGCTGCAGATTGACCGGGCGCTGATCACTGCGTGGGACGAAGATGGCCAGACGCAGCTGGTAGCCATCGAGCTGTCACAACCCAGCCAAGGGCTGAATATCGAGCATTGGCAGGCGGTGGGCATGGCCACCACGGCCAGCGTTGACGTCGAGTTCACCGATGCCCCCGCTACGCTGGTCGGTAGCCCGGGGCAGTACCTGTCTCGCGCAGGCTTCTGGCAAGGAGGTGCCGGCATCGCGGCCTGCTGGTACGGGGCCGCCGAGGCCCTCGCAGATTACCTACGTGAGCACTGCCGCAAGCCGCGCCCTGACCCGCATGCCAATGCCCATCTGGGCGCTGTTGATGCGGCGCTATTCGGTGCTCGCGCGGCGCTGCGTGAGTGCGCAGCATGGATCGACCGGCAACCCGGCGCGGACGCCAGCTTCGAAGTACGCCGCACGCGGGCCCAGGTCGAGCAGGCGGTGGAACAGGTCATCTCTCACGTCGGGCGAGCACTGGGGGCGACGCCGTTTTGCCGCAGCAGCCACTTTGCCCGGCTGAGCGCCGACCTGCCGGTGTTCCTGCGTCAGAGCCACGCCGAGCGCGACTTGGCCGTGTTGGGCGAACAGTCGGCCCACGTGCCGGCCGGAGCATGGCAACTATGAGTGAAAACCTGATCAATGCCAGCAGTGGCACACCTTGGGCCGCCTGGCAGCAGGGGGCGCATCTGGCCCGCGCAACCTGGCTTGACCCCAGCCAACTATGCCCGCCCGGGCGGCGCCTGGTGCTGATCGCCCCACACCCGGACGACGAAATCCTGATGGCCGGTGGGCTACTGGCCGGCTTCAAGGGCCGTGAAGATGAACTGGTGTTGATTTCGGCAACGGATGGCGAAGGCAGCCACCCCGGTTCCAGTCATTGGACCGAACACCGCTTGCGTCGGCAACGCCCGCAGGAAAGCCGCCTGGCGCTGCAACAACTCGATCTGAACCCTAACCGCATGGACTGGCGCCGGTTGCACCTCAAGGACGGGCAGCTGCCACGCGAGGAAGCCTTTCTGGTGAGCCATCTTACCCAACTGCTTCGGCCTGATGATCTGTTAATGGCTACCTGGCGCCATGACGGTCATTGCGACCACGAAGCCGTTGGCCGTGCAGCGGCGCATGCGGCGGCGGCGCGACAGGTGCAGGTTGCCGAAGTCCCGGTCTGGGCCTGGCACTGGGCCGGGCCGGATGACCCGCGGTTGCCATGGCCACGGGCGCATCGGCTGCAGCTGGATGAAACCCGGGTGGCACGCAAGCGCAAAGCCCTGGCCGCACACGTCAGCCAGCTGCAACCCGACGGCGATCAGGCGCCGGTGCTGCCGCCGAACCTGCTGGATTGCCTGCTGCAACCTTTCGAACTGGTGTTCCTTTGAGTGGAGTTGTCATGAGCCTCGATGCGCAGTATTTTGCCGACCTGTACGCCGCCAGCGAAGACCCCTGGGCGTTTCGCACCCGCTGGTACGAAAAGCGCAAGCGCGATCTGGTCATCGCCAGCTTGCCGCGCCAGTGCTACCAGCGCGTGTTCGAGCCGGCCTGTGCCAACGGCGAGCTCAGCGCTTTGCTGGCTGATCGCTGTGCTGAACTGCTGTGCCAAGACATCGACCCCACTGCAGTTGGCCTGGCCCGTGACCGGCTGGGCGACATCGCGCATGCCTCGGTGAGCCTGGCGCGCTTGCCAGGTGACTGGCCGGGTGGCCACTTCGACCTGATCGTGCTCAGCGAGGTGGGGTATTACCTCGACCCTACGGACTGGTTGCAGGTTATCGAACAGTCAGTGGCCAGCCTGACCTACGAGGGCGGCCTGCTCGCCTGCCACTGGAAGCACCCGATTGCCGGCTGCCCGCAGGATGGCCGGGAAGTGCATCGGATGCTGGCCAAACACATGCCGCTTTATCCGGTTTACCGCCACGAAGAGGCCGATTTCATCCTGGAATACTGGTCTTGCCAGCCTAGCGTGGTCGACCTCGACGAGATCTGCCCATGATTGCCGTAATTATCCCCGCGCACAACGAGGCGCGGCGCTTGGGGCGTTGCCTGAAATCCGTGAAAACGGCCGTAGACCAGGCGCAACAGGCAGGCCATCAGGTGGAGGTTGTGGTAGTGCTGGACAGCTGCACCGATAGCAGCGCGGCCGTCGCCAAACGCCACGGTGTCCATTTGCTGCACATCGATGCGCGCAATGTGGGCACTGCCCGGCGCTGCGGCGCTGCGTTCATGCTCAGGCGTGGCGCTCGCTGGCTGGCCTGCACCGATGCCGATAGCCAGGTACCGCCGACCTGGTTGCTTTCACAGCTGGGCTGCAGTGCCGAAGTGGTATGTGGCACGGTGCATGTCCAGCACTGGCAACCCTGGCAGACCGCCGACCTGCGCAAGCTGTACCGCAGCCGATACCAGGCGCAGGAAGGCCACCGGCATGTGCACGGGGCAAACCTGGGCATCTGCGCCGCTGCTTATGAACGCGTAGGTGGCTTTCAACCCTTGCCGGCGCACGAGGATGTGCAGTTGGTGGCCGACTTGCAGGCCAGCGGCGCCCGGATCGTCTGGACCGCCCGGCACAGCGTGGCCACCAGCAGCCGGCGTGACAGCCGAGCGCGAGACGGGTTTGCCGACTATCTGGCGGGGCTACAGGCGCATCTTATGTGACGCGTATGTGGGGCTGCTTCGCGGCCCCATGGGCGCTCCCAGGTTTGCGGCTATGAGGCCTTGCGGGTTTTCTTCGCCGGTTTCTTGCCCCCCAGGCTGCGCTTGAGCAGCTCGGTGAGGTCGAGAATGTCTGCGCCTTTCTCCGAACCGCCGGCCTCGCCCTTTTCCACCGTCTCGATTTTGCCCTTGCTCGCTTTTTCCTCCACAAGGTCCATGATGGTCTGGCGAAAGGCATCATGATACTCCTTGGGCTGCCAAGCGCCGCTCATGTCTTCGACCAGGCGCTTGGCCATGTCCAACTCTCGCTTGTCCACCTTGGCCTCGGTGACGCTACTGTCGAGTTCCAAGGTCTCCAGCCCCCGCACTTCCTCAGGCCAGCGCAAGGTAATCATCACTAGCGCATCGTCCAGCGGTCGCAGCAGCGCCAGGTGTTGTCGGGTATGCAGCACTACCGTGGCCAGCGCCACCTTGCCGGTTTTTTCCAGCGTTTCGCGTAGCAAGGCATAGACCTTGCCGCCTCGGCGGTCGGGGCTCAGGTAATAGGGCGTGTCAAAATGCTGCAACGGGATTTCGCCCGCGTCGACGAAGGAGAAGATATCGATGGTTTGGGTGGCCTCGGGCCGCGCCTTGCGTATCTCCTCCTCGCTGATTACCACATAGCGGCCTTTCTCGTATTCCACGCCCTTGACGATGTTTTCCTTGTCGATGTCCTTGCCGGTAACCTTGTTCACTCGCTTGTAGCCCACCGGTTCCATGCTGCGCTTGTCGAGCCAGTCGAAGTCGACCCGCTCGGTGCGCACCGCCGTATTGAGCGACACAGGTATATGGACCAAGCCAAAACTGATCGCGCCTTTCCAGATTGCTCGAGCCACGGAGATTCTCCCAGGTTTGTCTGCAGATACCTCAAGTGACTGCTGCGCACCGGGAAGGTTTTACTGCGACGCCGTGTGGTAGCGGCTCGCCGATGTGTGAACGCCACCGATCAATGTAGGAGCGGGTTCACCCGCGAATGCGATGGCGGCTGCAACGGTGAACGGCCAGTGAAATTGGCCCGCAGGTCCGGCCTATTCGCGGGTAAACCCGCTCCTACAACGGGCTGTAGCGGGTCGCCGAGCTGCGTTTTCAGCCACCAACGGAACAGGGTTCTTGCCCGCAAGAACACCACCCCGCGGTCACCCGTGGCTGAACAGCACCCGCTTGAACGCTTCGGCCGCCAGATGCACCTGCACCGCCCAGTCCCCCGCCGCATCGCTGCCGGCGTCATCAGAAATATACTTCAGGCATACGAACGGGATGCCTTCGCTGCGTGCTATCAACGCCAGCACATAGGCTTCCATATCGACCACGTCATAGGGCGCCTCAGCATGATTGATCTCGAAGCTGTCGCCGCTGCCGCATGTTTCCAGGGGCAGGCCGGGGATCAACGTCCCGTACTCCAGCAGCACCGGGATATCCGACAACGGCGTTTCATAACGGGCGAAGCCCAGCGGCGTTACGTCCATGTCACGCTGCACGAAGCGAGTGCAGCACACCACTTCGCCCTTGCCGTGGCGCTGGCTGCCCGCCGAGCCGAGGTTGACGATCAGTTTTGGACGGCGCGTTGCGATGGCTTTGGTCAGAGTGATGGCGGCATTGACCTTGCCTATTCCGGTGAATACGGTATTGACCTCGGTGAATACATCACCGGCCTCGGCCTCCAGGGCGAAGACGAACAGCGTGTCATCCAGAGCAATTTCAGGGTAGTGATTGATCAGCATCATGGAGCAGATGTTTCCGAATGGCTGCGAGGGGCGCGGCCATTGTCGGTCAACCTCGGCTAATTGCAAGTCCCGGCGGCCACCACAGTCCGTAGTGCTTGCGCCTTGCTCAACCCGCTGAGGGCGGCCCGTTGCAGGCAGCGCATCTGCTGATCAGCATGGGTACCGTCACGCAGCAGGTGCTGGGCATGCTGATACGCGCGTTCAGCGTCAACACTGTCGATGGGCACGCGCTCTTGTAACTGGGCCAGCCAGCCGGCAGCCGTCACCGGTTGTTGCTGGTGCAAGCCGATGAACTCACCGTGACGCCCATGGCGCATGGCGCGCCAATAATTCTCCTGAGCAACCCAACGTAACTCGCGATTGCACGCAGCGTCATGCCGGTAGCTGATAGCGTGCTCCACCAGATGGCGGAACAGCGCGGCAATGCACAAGGCGTCTTCCAGCTGCGGGCAGCTGTCGCAAATGCGTAACTCTACTGTGGGATAGCGCCGTGAGGGGCGTATCGCCCACCAGAAATCACCTTCTGCCGTCATTGACCCGGTACGCTGCAACAGTGCGCGGTAACGCTCGTAAGCGCCCCAATCCGGCAAGGCTTCGGGCAGCCCCATGTGTGGCCACTCGCCGCAAATGACCCGGCGATAACTCATGTAGCCGGTAAGCTGCCCTGACCATAGCGGTGACGAGGTACTGAGTACCAGCAAAAGCGGCAGCCAGCCTAGCAGGCGATTGATCAGTTGCATGCGGTCGCAGCTTGGCGGAACACCAACATGCACATGCAGGCCATTGAGCAGGCTGCGCCGGGCGACATGGCGGTAGTCTTCGAACAACTGCCGGTAGTGAGGCGACGCAGCGGGCTGCTGGCGCAGCCAGTCGGCATTGGGGTGGCTGGCTGCGCCGTACAGGCCCAAGCCCTCCTCGTTCAACACCGTCCGCAATCTGCTGCGACTGTGCTGGAAGAATTCACGTGCCTCAAACAGGTTGGCGAACACAGGAGAGGCAACTTCGATCTGGCTGCGGAACATCTCCTGGGCAAAATGCGCGCCTATGGCTTCGCGGCAGCGCCCGATTATCGCTGGCGAGGGGGCCGCCGGCACTCGCCCGGAACCCAGGCTGACCAGCAGGTATTCTTCCTCGATGCCGAATGTGCAAGCCTCAGCCATGCGGGTCAGCCGTTACGGGTAACGGTAAGCGCTACGGCAGCGATGCGTTCGACGTGCTCATAGCCGCGCTCGTCCAGTTGCTCGCCGAATACATCCGGGTCGATTTCCCGGTACACCCAGGACCATTCAGGCCCGGCCAGGCGCAGTCGGATGGCCTCGAGCAAGGCATCACGCCCCTCAACCATGGCCACTCCTGTATAGAGTAACAATGAACCCCCGGCGCTCAGGCGTTCTCGCGCCTGTTCGACGATGCGCAGCGACAGCTCTGCCCCCAATGAGCCGCCGCCATGGCGATACGTGCGTTCGCCAACGTCCAGCATGTAGGGCGGGTTAGCCACAATCAAGTCGAAGCTGCCGGTCACGCCGTCGAGCAGGTTACTGTGTTCGACAGAAACGTTGCTTACGCCAGCCAGGGCCGCATTGATCGCGGTATAGCGCAGTGCGAGCGGGTTGATGTCCACGGCTGTAACCTGCGCATGCTGCGCGGCTCTGGCAATAACCAAAGCACCAACGCCGGTGCCGCAGCCAATATCCACGGCATGCTCAACGCGCTTGGGGCTAGTTTGCAGGTGCTCGTGGATGACCTGGGCAAACCGGTAGCTGTCCGGACCAAAAAATACCGCGTCACTGGCCTCGGTCGGATAAGCAGAATGCACCAGCAGCAGGTCATCGAGCGTCGACCAGCGCACGGTGCTCTGCAGCAGCTCGCCTTGCCCGGCAAGCAGTTCGGCGCGTTGCAGCTGGCCCAGTTCGTCGGCAGACACCAATGCCGGAGCGAACGGGCGGCTCCAGCCGAACACGTCGCGCAATGTGTGCGCCTGCGCGGCGCCTTCGCGGGCGTTCACGCGGGCATGGGTAGCGGGCGTAACGCAAGTGAACCGATAACCATCGGCACGCAGGCGCTTGCCCAGTTGCAATAGCGCCTGGTCGGTTGCAAGTTGTTGCGGGTCTAGCATCATCAGCGAGGTTCCTCCTGGATCAGGCCGGTAGCGCGCAGGTAGGCGCGAGTGGCCATAAGGCCCTCGGGCGCCGCATGGCGATTGCCCGACATGTGCTCGATCAACGTCTCGATATCGGCCTGCGCAGCCTTGGCAGGCTGCTCGTCGGCTTGCAGCGGTACGTCCCAGCTGCCAGGCGGGACGCGCTTGATTCGCGAATGCCAGCCGGCCGCAATCCAGTCGTGCCACAATTGTTTCTCGTAGGCGGTGAACACCCCGTACATGGGTGCCGACGGCCCTTCCACCAGCTTCCACCAACGGCTTTGGGCCGGGTCCTCGCCACGGCGAATCCAGCCTTGGGCTTGCAAGGCGTCGAGGAAACCCGGCATGGCACCCGGTTCGGCCAGCCACTGGTTGACGGTGCGCCCCTGCAATCGGCAGCGGTCGGAATGCATGAACTGGCCAAAATTACGCTTGTGTTCCAACGCCTGGATAAGCTCGGCTTCAAGGTCGAAATTGCTGATCAGGCTGGGTGTATCGACACCCAGGTCATTCAGGCGATAGCCGAGCCGTACGCGCTGATAGAACTCGCCCTGGTTGTCGGCCGGGCACAGTTGGCGCAAAGCCTGTATCGCTAGCTGGGCATGGCCGCTAGCGGCATTGTCGATGGTGACATGCAGCTGGAAATACTGGCCGTCGATACCCAATTCGGCCAATTCATAGGTGGTGATGAGCAAATGCAGCGGTGGTTGTTCGTAGCCAAGGTTATAGCCGATCACTTCGGGCAGGAAATCTTCGCCAAATCGCCCAAGCGCCAGCTGCACAGTGCCTTGCAGGTAGCGTTGGTCATCCAGCTGCAACGGCTCAAGGCAGCCCAGGCGGGTCATCAGGCGCTGGTAGATCAACACGTGATTGCAGCGCGGGTCTCCGCTACCCAACTCCTCGATATAAGTGCGTATGAGACCGTGGTAGCGGGGGTCGCCCCAATGCCGCAGGGCACTGTACAGCCAGGCACCGTCGACAGCCTTGGTTGGCGCAACCTGTTGCAAAAACCATATCGCCTGGGCGCGATTGGCAAAATACCGGCGCGGCGCCCCTTCCCGGCGGTGCTCCAGATACAGTGCATAGGCTCCCGCAACCTGGGCGGCATGATCGGCGCTCCAGGCTTCGAGTTCAGCGGGGTTGGCAGGCAAGTCATCCGGTATACGCTGCGCGCGTGACAATTGCTCGTTCAACCAGGCCACGCCTGCAGGGTCTGGCCCTTCAAGCAATGCGTGGTAACGCTGTTGCAAGGTCGGCCCGGTTGGCGAGGCCGGAACCATTGCGGCGGTCTTGCGAGTCATGACCGTCATGCCGAAATCCTCGTGCGCGGTTAGTTATTGGCTAGGTTTCTGCCCTGGCATAGGCTCAGGGTCGGGCGCAGGTTGGGGTGCAGGCTTGTCACCAGGCTGCTGCATCTGCAGCGATGGCTTGCTTGGGTCGGCATCCTTGCCTGGGTGATTGTTATCGCGGTCGAAACAGCCGCCGACCAAGGTCAGCGTGCCCAGCAGGGCGATCAGAGATGTCAGTCGCATAGGGTCCTCCGCTGCGGAAAAACCGCAGTGCCGGCTGCCCGGCACTGCGTAGCCTCACTTACGAACGGCCGCCCTTGCGGCTGGAATCGCTGCTCTGGCCGCCACCGGAGTGCTGGCCGCCTTTGCGCCCTGCCTCGGAAGCTTTCTCACGGTCATTGGCAAAGTTGCCTGGGTTCTTGTTACCGCCCTGGCTGCCTTGTTGATTGCCGCTACGGCTGTTGTCTTTAGTGGCCATGGTCTAAAACCTCGTATGACTTCGGAATGCACGGCGTATCTGCCGTACATCTGTTCGGAGTTCGGACATATGGCGGGATTCGTTTTATCGCCAAGGGTTCGGACCGGCGGTATTAAATAAACGAGGAAGCCTTATTTGGTACGCCGTTCAGTGGCGCAGCGGGCTATCCAGGCGCGCTTGGTGGCGACCCAACCAGCCACCGATCGTCGCCCAGCCCAAGGCCAGCAGGGCACCGATCAGCATCGCCAGCTGGGGATGCTCCCCCAGCACGTCCAGCGCGCGCTTGACCCAGCCGCTGAAAGCATCACCGCCACGGTAAACCACGGTGTCGATGAAGTTCTTGGCCTTGTACTTGTCCTCGGCAGGCAGCACGGTGAACAGCATCTCGCGCCCGGGCCTTACCAGCGCATATTCACCGGCCCGGCGTACCACCATCACCACCACGAACGCGGCGAATACCGGCGCCAGGGCCAGCCACAGGAATCCTGCGGCCATCACCAGCGGTACCGCCACCAGCAATACCCCTACCCCCATCCGCCGCGCCAGGCGCCCGGTAAGGAACACCTGCGTGAGGATAGCCAGGGCCTGCACGAGGCTGTCTATCAGGCCAAACACCTGGGTTTGCCGGGTGCGGTCGGTGAAGGTTTCGCTGACGATGCGCGCCTGCTCGAAGTACAGGAACGTGCTGACGCTGGCCAGCAATACCACAAACAGGGCGATGCCCAGCAGATACGGCGAGCGCAACACCGCGGTCGCCCCGGTAAACGGGTTGCCGCCCAATGGCCGCGAGTCGGGGCGCTCAGCCTGCGTCGGCAACACTTGGCAGGCTCGCCAGCGTTGCAGGAACAGGCTTGCGCCGACACTGCCTAGCAGAAATACCGCGGCCAGCAGTAGCAGCCCGGCATGGCCCAATGGCGCCACCAGCAAGGTGCCAAGGATCGGACCGCTAAGGCCGCCCAGGCTGGCCCCGGCTGCCAGCAGGCCGAAGAGTCGCTTGCCCTGCGCGGTCGAGAACAAATCGGCCAATACGCTCCAGGCCAGCGAGATGGTCAGCAGGTTGAACACCGACAGCCAGATGTAGAACGCGCGCGCGGTCCACAGGTCGTCCGGGTGGCGGGCGAGCAGCGCGGCGAACAGCACCAGGTTGCTGGCAAAGAAGCCGTAGGTCCATGCCAGGATATGCCGGCGTTGCACCCTGGACGCCAGCCAGCCAAATAGCGGCAGGCACGCCAAGGTGGCAATGAAAGTGCCGGTGAACAGCCATTGCAGGTTGTCCACACCACCGGCAACGCCCATGGTTTCGCGCACCGGGCGCAGCATGAAGTATCCGGTGAACAACAGGTAGAACAGCAGCAAGCCGGCGATCACCGCCGGCCCCTCGCCGGGCTGGATGTTCAGCCCTTGGTCCAGGCGCCGCCGCCAGGCGCTCATGGTCCTAGGTAAACTGCTTGATCAGCGCTTGTTGCTGCGCCTGGGTAAGCATTGGCTCATGCCCGGCCTTGAGCTGGTCGAGCTGGCGGTCCGGGCGCCCGGTAGCAGGAATGACCGTGGTCACCGCCGGGTGGCTGATGGCGAACTTGAGAAACAGCTGCGCCCAACTGCCGATGCCGGCATCTGCGGCCCAGCCGGGCAATGGCTGGTGTTTGACCCGGGCAAACAGGCGGCCATCGTCGAAGGCGCGGTTGATCAGCACTGCAACCCCCTTGTCGTGGCACAGCGGCAGCAGCTCGCGGGCAGCGTCGGGGGCGTTGACCGAGTAGTTGATCTGGATAAAGTCCAGCGGCTCGCTGCGCACGATACGGGCAACGTCGTCCTGGCCACTGTTCAGGTAGTGGGTGATGCCGACGTAGCGGGTCTTGCCCTGCTGCTTCAGCTCGCGGGCATAGGGCAGCTGGGCCTGCCAGTCGCGCAGGTTGTGGATCTGCAGCAAGTCGACCTTGTCGGTGCGCAGGCTCTGGAGGCTGCCGGCCCATTGCGCTTCGGCGTCGGCGCGGCTGTTGGCGGCGATCTTGGTGGCGATGAAGCACTGCCGGTGCCAGCCACCCTCCTCCAGCAACTGGCCGAGAATGCTGTCGGCCCCCCCGTAGTTGGGCGAGGTGTCGATCACCCGCCCGCCACCGTCGAAAAACGCCTTCAGCACTGTTTTCAGTTGCTGGTACCCGGCCGAGCCAGCCTCTACCTCGAAGCTGCCGGACGTACCGGCGCCGATCACCGGCAAGGCTTCACCGGTCGCGGGTACTTTGCGGGTCAGCAAGCCGGCCGGGGTGGCGGCGTGCAACCAAGGAGTTGCAGCCAATACGCCCAAGGCGGCACCGGCGCGTAGGACATCACGACGTGCGTACATGGAAATGCTCCCGTCATGAATCGGAAACTTTCAAGGCTAGCCGCCCTGTCCCGCGCCGGTGGGTGTTTCTGTATCTGGATGTTTAGTAATCAAGCTTGCAGTAGCTGGCTTAGGTCGACACCCGCCGCGCTCATTGGCGGGCACCAGTAGTAGCCGCCGGTCAGCGGCCGGCTGAAACGGTACAAGGCGTCGATGATGCCGTCCTCCAGGCCGCTCATGCGTCGCAGCTGCACCTCGAACGCATCCAGTGAACGGCCCAAGGCAACAAACGCCAGGCCTGCGCCACGGGTGTCGGCCCAAGACACCGACCGCCGCACCATGAAGGCCTCAGGTTCGAAGCTCTCCTGGGCTGTACGCTTGACGTGCGCAGACGCTGGCGCGTCGTCCAGTTCTTCGTTATCGCTCAAGCGCCGTCCGATGATGTTGTCCTGGGTTTCTTGAGGCAACGACTTGAAATACTGCAAGTCATGCTTCCACAGCTGGAATGCCGCGAAGCTCGAGCCGTTCAGGCCAGGCCCAGCGCCGGCGAGAATGGCCGCATCGACAGCCTCCTCGTCTTGCGGGTTTTCGGTACCGTCTTCGTAGCCAGTCAGGTCCCGGCCCCCCTGGTGCAAAAAGCCGTCGACATGATCGACCAGGCTGAACGCCGGGGCCAGCAGTTGCTCGAGCGCCTGCGCCCGCAGGTACAGGTCACCGCGTTCCTCACCGCGCAGCCACAACCACAACGCGTGCTGGGTGCTGGGGTTTTCCACTGCAGCATCCAGTTGCGGAAACGGCTTCAGGCCCTGCACACAGGTGTTCAGGGCTTTAGCAAGGGGGGCACCGATGCCGAGCGTCAAGCGCAGGCCGTCCACTTCGGCGGCCAGCGCATCCAGGGCTGCCGGCAACGCCTCAGGCGTTTCGATGGCGAAGAACAGGTGACGGGCATGGACCGGCACCGGGGTGGCAAGCAGACCTTGCTGGAACGGCATGACAGGCGAATCCTCGGCAAAAGCCGGAATGCTACTGTGCTTGCACACCCGCTGCAATGCGGCGTGTGGCCTGATGCGCCTGCATTGCCGTAACAAATGGTTACCAACGGCTGGCCCTTTGCGATCAGCTGTCAACCAGCGCCGACCTACACTGCTCGGGATCCTTCGCCCGAGAGAACGCTCATGACCGCCTCGCCCTTGCTTACCGCTGTTCTGCCGCTTGCCTTGGGCATCATCATGCTCGGCCTTGGTTTGTCGCTGACCCTCGCCGACTTCGCCCGGGTTGTGAAGTATCCCAAGCCAGTGGTGATAGGCCTGGCCTGCCAGATTCTGCTGCTGCCGCTGGTGTGCTTCCTGATTGCCAACGGCTTCGGCCTGGAA
Source organism: Pseudomonas sp. NPDC089407 (assembly GCF_044900445.1). Taxonomy (NCBI): domain Bacteria; kingdom Pseudomonadati; phylum Pseudomonadota; class Gammaproteobacteria; order Pseudomonadales; family Pseudomonadaceae; genus Pseudomonas; species Pseudomonas sp. NPDC089407. The sequence goes on along the minus strand of NZ_JBJDNB010000004.1, from coordinate 112,918 downwards.
TCGGCGCTGGCGGTGGGGCTGATGCTGCTGGCCGCCTCGCCGGGCGGCACCACCGCCAACCTGTTCAGCCATCTGGCCCACGGCGATGTGGCGTTGAACATCACCCTCACGGCGGTCAACTCGCTGATCGCGATCCTCACCATGCCGTTGCTGGTGAACCTGTCGCTCAGCTGGTTCATGGCCTCGGACCAGGCCATACCGCTGCAGTTTGCCAAGGTCATGCAGGTGTTCGCTATTGTCCTGCTGCCGGTGGCGCTGGGCATGCTGATTCGCCATTTCGCCGCAGCATTTGCCGCGCGGATGGAAAAACCGATGAAGCTGGTGGCGGCGTTGTTCCTGGCGTTTACCATCGTCCTGGCCCTGGCCAAGGATTGGCCGACGGTTGTCGAGTACGCACCGGTGGTAGGCCTGGCGGCGCTGCTGTTCAACCTGCTGAGCCTGGCGGTCGGCTATTGGGTGCCGCGCTTGCTGAACATTCCCAAGCGCCAGGCGATTGCCATCGGCATGGAGATCGGCATTCACAACGGGACATTGGCGATTGCCCTGGCGTTGAGCCCTTCGCTGCTGAACAACCCGACCATGGCGGTGCCGGCGGCGCTGTACAGCCTGATCATGTTCTTTACGGCGGCGGGGTTTGGCTGGTGGGTCAGCCGGGGGCATGTGGCGGCGCAGCCTGAGGGAGAAACAGTGAATTGATGATGTTGCCTCTGGCCCTATCGCCGGCAAGCCAGCTCCCACAGGTAAGGTGTAAAACCGCAAGCCAGTACACATCCTGTGGGAGCTGGCCCAGGTAGGGTGCAAACCTGCAAGCCAGCACACATCCTGTGGGAGCTGGCACAGGTAGGGTGCATACCTGCAGGCTACTTCAGATCCTGTGGGAGCTGGCTTGCCGGCGATAGGGCCAGAACAGGCTGTCACAGCTGGTTGCGCTTGCCCCGAAGCTGCTGCTTCAACACCTTCAACGGCGGCGCATAGAAGAACCCGAACGACACACTCCCCGTACGCCCCTTTACTGCATGATGCAGCTGATGCGCACGGTGCAGGCGCTTGAGGTAGCGGTTGACCGGCTGTGGCTTGCGCGGCCAGTGGCGGTGAAAGAAGCCGTCGTGGGCCAGTACGTACAGTAGGCCGTAGCCCGCCACGCCCCCGCCCACCCATTGCAACGGCGCGTAGCCACTCTTGCCCAGCGCTACCAGTGCCGTGGCAATCAGCCCCAGGGCCACCAGGTACAGGTCGTTGGTTTCAAGCATGCCCAGCTGTGGCTCATGGTGTGAGCGGTGCAGCCACCAGCCCCAGCCATGCATGATGTACTTGTGTGCCAGCGTGCCAACGCCCTCCATGGCCACCAGGGTGCCGAACAGCACGGTGAGATTGAACAACATGGAACGGTCCGGGTGATGGCAAAGGGAGGCGCAAGGGTACCGGCTAGCCGCACTTTTTTCCACGCAGGCGTAACCGGCTGTGTCCTGCTGCCGATGAAGCTATTGTCATGCTATACACATTGCAAAAGGATTGGTTGATGCAGATGTGGGAGCGGGCTGTTAAGCGGTATGGGCTGACAGGTGCATGCCCTGAGATCTTGGGTGCCTGTGAGATCGAGCGCCGCCCGCGCGGCGCTTCGCGGCACAAGGCCGCTTCCACATCTGTTTCGGGCCAGTTTCTTCTGTGAGATCACCTGCGCCCGCCTTGTTTGTCCCTTTCGATATCGGCTGCGCCACTGCTTTTCATCAATCTCAAGCCATGCACTCAATGGGGCGCGCGCCGAAGGCACAGGCATAATTGGCCCGAAACAAATGTGGGAGCGGCCTTGTGCCGCGAAGCGCCGCGCGGGCGGCGCTCGATCGCATAGGCGCTGCTAGAACACCGACGAGCACCTCGCCTATTTCCGTATCACGAATCCACCCCCACCACCACACCTGCCGCCACCGCATAACCATCGCGCCCTTGCCGCTTGGCCTGGTACAACGCCGCGTCCGCCGCCGCGATCAGGCTTAGCGCGGTCACCCCTTCCCGTGCCAAATCACCCACTGCAATCCCGGCACTGAACGACACCCGCCCCAACGGGCTGCCAGCATGCTCCAGCCCCTGCCGCCTCAACAGTTGCTGCAGTTCCTGCACCAGCAATTCTGCGCCGCGGGCGTCAGTGTCAGGTAGCAACAAGGTAAATTCCTCACCGCCGTAACGTACCGCCAGGTCTGCGGGCCGTTTCAATACCTGTTGCAACACCTCGGCAAAGCGCCTCAGGCACTGGTCCCCTGCCGGGTGCCCATAACGGTCGTTGTAGGGCTTGAAGTAATCCAGGTCGAGCATCACCAGCGCCAGCGGGTAACCCTGGCGCCTCGCCCGTCGTAGCTCGGGTTCGATCACCGCATCCAGCCGCCGGCGGTTACCCAGCCCAGTCAGGCTGTCGGTCAAGGCCAGCGCTTTCAGCGTCTGGTGCGCCTGGTGCAGGGCCCGCTCGATGGCAATGCGTTCGCGCAACTGGCGCAGCACCACGCCGCCAAACGCCGCCAGCCCGACCAGCAACAGCAGCAACACCGCCACCGACTTGATCGCATCGTGCCGCCAGGGCGCGACGATTGATTCGCGCGACAGCCCTGCCTCCACCACCAGCGGGTAGCTGGCCAGCGCCCGATAGCCATACAGACGTGGCGTACCATCGATCACGGCGACCGCCTCCGCCACCCCTTCCGGGGCATACGGCAGGTAATTACGGAAGATCTCGCTGCTGGCCAGGCTCCGGCCCACCACCTGCGCCACGAACGGGCGCCGTACCAGAATGGTGCCATCACGCTTGGCCAGCACCAGCGCCCCGCGCTCGTCAATCTTGAAATCGCCGTAATAACGCACGAACCATTCGACTTTGATAGTGCCCAGCAGCACACCGGCGAAGCTGCCATCGGCATGCTCCAGACGCCGGGAGATGGGGATGATCAAGTCGCCGGTCGAGCGGCTGCGCACCACTGAGCCAATGCGTACACCGCGGTCGGCATGGTCGCGGTGGAAGACGAAGTAATCACGGTCAGCGTTGTTGGCATTAGGCGGGATAGCCGCCTGGTCGGTGACGATCCAGCTGCCGTCCGGGCCATATACAAACAACCCGTGCAACTGCGGCATGATGCTTTTCTGCTGTGCCAGCAAGGCATGCAGGCGTGGCCGGTCGATGTGGTCGAAACCGTCGCCTTGTAGGCGCTCGGCCAAGGACGCTGTAATGACGTCAACCTGGCGGATGGCGTCCTCGGCGTGCTGCGCCGTTGCCCGCGCCAGGTTGCTAACCATGTTCTCGGCGTTGTTGTAGGCGTAGCGGTAGTCACGCCAGATACGCCAGCCTTCCACCAGCACGAAGGCCAGCATGACCATCAGCATGAACGCCAGCACCAGGCGGAACAACGCCACGGCGCGGCCCTCGCCGCTGGCTGCGAAAAGCCCGTCTTCTTCCTGTATCCTGGCTGCGCACATTGGGTTCCCTGGCCATACCGCATTCGCCGCCTTTCACTATAGTTCAGCGCTGTTCATGCCGAACCGCTGGCGAAAAAGATTAAACCTTTACCGTGTCCTCACCCTCAACCGTACGCGACACTGACGTCGCGTCAAGTTTAAGGAGTGAAGCATGAGCAATCTCTTCATCAAGCGCGTTGGGCTCAGCATGGTGCTGGGGCTGGCATCTGTGCACGCAATGGCCGCCAGTTCCGATGACTTTGTCGAGGCGGCGACCGAGTCCGGCATCGCTGAAGTGGTCACCGGCAAGCTGGCTCAGGAAAAGAGCCAGAATGGCGAGATCAAGACCTTTGCCCAGCAAATGGTCACTGACCACACTCAGGCCAATCAGAAGCTCGGCGATATCGCGCGCAAACTGGACATTTCCGTGCCTGACGAGGCGGCGATGACTGACAAGGTCAAGAAAATGATCCTGGAATGGCGCGATGAATCGTTCGACAAGTCCTATATCAACAATCAGGTCGATGCCCACGAAAAAGCGGTGGAGCTGTTCAAGAAAGAGGCTGCATCGTCCGACAAGGCCGAGCTGAAGGCCTTTGCCAGCGAAACCCTGCCTAAGCTCGAAGAGCACCTGAAGCATGCCAAGGCACTTCAGGCCAAACACGGCAAGTGAGGCCCCAGATGAGCAACGATGCATTGAAAGCCGAAGTGCTCACCCGCCTGCTGCACGCGCACCCTGAGGGGCTGGGCAAGGAAGTGCTGGACAACTATCGCGGTGAAAAAGCGGTGGCCGGCATGCTCAAGACATTGCAGGAGGCGGGCTTGATCCAGGATGGTAGTGTGGCAGTAAGCAGTGATCACCAGATTACTGTGAGCTACCCGATCAAGCTGTCGGCAGCGGGTGTTGAGGCAGCCAGGCAAGCTGAAAGCTGATGGCTGCATGACCTTGCACTATCGCCGGCAAGCCAGCCCCCACACTGGCAGCACTAACCTTACGGCATGTGCTGACCCTGTGGGCGCCGGCTTGCCGGTGATGGGCTGCAGGGCAGCCCTCCCCCGATTTACCCTTTTTTCTCGACGTCTCTGGGCGGTGTGGCCGGCCCTTGCGGGTCGACCTGCGGGTCATCGACATCCGGCGAATCCGGGTCGAAACCCAAGTCATCCGGCTTATCGGCCTGCTCGGATGAATGAGGCCCTTGGTCATGCGGTGGTCGTGATTCAGACATGGCGCTATCTCCGGTGGGTGTCTACGGAAGAAAACCCAGATCTGGAAAAGTTTGATTAATCTGCAGCTTCAGCCACCTGGGCCCGGTACTGCGCCAACGCCTCGTCACGCTCCTTAAGCTGTTCCTCGAAGCGCTGCAACTGTCGCGCCTGCGCGGCACACAGCTCGCGGCGGTCCTCCAGGCTTTGCGCTTGTGCATCCAGCTGGCGGCGCATTTCCTCACTGGCGCCCTGGGCCTGGGCCAGGATCGTGCGCAGGCCCTGGATCTGCGCATCGCGCTGCTCCAGCAACTCGTCCTGCGCCCGGCATTCGCTGGCGGCCTGGCGGTGCTCACCGAGCAAGCGTTCGTTGTCGCGGTGCAGCCGGGTCAGCTCGTCCTGCTTGACGATCATGCCCTGCTGCAACTGGCGCAACTCCACCTGCATCTGCTGCAACTGCGCTTCGTGGCGGCGCTGTTCCTGCTCGCGCTGTTCGCGGCTGGCGTTGCGGTAGTGCTCCAGCGCATCGCGGGCGTGACGGTGCTTGTCTTCAAGCGACTTGACCTGCTCGTCCTTGTCGTCAAGGCGTACCTGCAGCTCACCTAACGACTGGTTGAGACTGGCATTGCGCAGCTGCTCGGCCTGCAACGTGCTTTGCGTAGACAGCAATTTTTCAGTCTCTGCGGCCAATGCACCTGCATCGATCTCGTGCTGCTGGTGCGCTGCAGCCAACGCCTGCCGCGCGATTTCCAGCTGCGCCTCCAGCTGTTCGCGTTGTTTGGTGAAGGTACTTTCGGCCTGCTCGATCGTAAGGTCCGCCTCGTCCTGCAGTTGGGTTGCCAGTTGCCCGACCAGGCGGCTCAGTACATCGCTCAGGGCGGCGCCACCTTCGGAGGCCAATGGCTGCTGGCCGTTCAGCTCCTTCAGGTAGCGGTGAATCGTGGTCTTCGAGCCGGTATTGCCCAGCTCGATACGTATGGCATCGATGCTGGGGTTCTCGCCCCGGGCAATCAGCGCCTGACGCGCCTGTTGCACTACCACCTTGTTGATACCGCCCCGGGCCATGCTTGCTCCTACGATTTTGTACTGTGTTATGTAACATGTAATTACGTACTAATTATGGCGATATCGCAGCACACCTGCAAACATTTCCTCAGGTGGAATAATCACGGCTTATCGCATGTGACAGACCCATTGCAGCCGTTTTCGCGCCTGGCGCCCGTACTGGCGCCTCGGGTGCGCCGGCTTGTGTCAGGTTGGCGCAGAGCTGGAGGCCGCCAGGCGAGTCAAGGCATAAGGCGTACCGTTCGTCGCTGTAGGCAGGAGAAATCATCGAGGTGGATGCCCGTGAAACACTTTCGGACGGCACTGCGGCGGGTGTCGAGCCAGGTTCTATCAGCTTCCCGCGATGCCAGGCGCTGGTGACCAATACCGTATTGGTCAGCGAAGACGAAATACGCGCCGCCATGCGCGATATCGCCAACAGCGAGCGCTGGATCATCCAAGGCCCGGCAGCGGTTGCGGTCGCCGGTATGCAGAAGCTGGCTGCCCGTTACCAGGGTAAACGCGTGGCGGTTATCCTGTGTGGCCGCCCTGGGCTTCGACGTTCACAGCACCCAGGTGGCTGTACAGGATGTGCAAATCGCACGCTGCGCCTTGGCGGCAGTGAACGCCTGAGACTGAAGCCGCGTTAACGCATACGCCGCACCTGCGCTGGCGTGCGCTGCATCAGCACCCTGCCATTACGTACCGACACCCGTGCATGCCCCTGGCTGCGTACCATCTCGTAATCGTCCGGCGCCGACAGCAGCAACAGGTTCGCCGGCCGCCCCACCTCGATGCCATAGCGCTCGCCCAGGTTCAGGGTGCGGGCGCTGTTGTCGGTGATCAGGTCCAGGCAGCGCTGCAGGTCTTCGTAGCCAAGCATGTGGCAAATGTGCAGGCCTGCTTCGAGAATGCGCAGGATGTTGCCGTTGCCCAAGGGGTACCAAGGGTCGACGATGGAGTCCTGGCCAAAGCACACGTTCATCCCGGCGCGGTCGATCTCGGCCACGCGGGTAACGCCGCGGCGTTTCGGGTAGTTGTCGAAGCGCCCCTGCAGGTGAATGCTCTCGGTCGGGCACGACACGAAGTTGATCCCCGACAGCTTCAACAGGCGAAACAGCTTGTAGCAGTAGGCGTTGTCGTATGAGCCCATGGCCACGGTATGGCTGGCCGTGACCCGCGCGCCCATGCCGCGAACCCGGGCCTCCTCGGCCAGCACTTCGAGGAAGCGCGATTGTGGGTCGTCGGTTTCGTCGCAGTGCACGTCCACCAGGCAGCCGGTGCGTTCGGCCAGGTCCATCAGGAACTTTACCGATGACACGCCCTGCTCACGGGTGTTCTCGAAATGCGGGATGCCGCCAACCACATCGGCGCCGATGGCCACCGCTTCGGTCATCAGTGCCCGGCCGTTGGCATACGATTCGATACCCTCTTGGGGGAAGGCGACGATCTGCAGGTCGACCAGCTCGCGCACTTCTTCGCGTACTTCGACCATGGCCTTGAGCGCAGTGAGTGTCGGGTCGGTGACATCGACATGGGTACGGACATGCTGGATCCCGTGGTCCACCAGCATGTCGATGGTCTTCTTCGCACGGGTCTTGATGTCGTCGTGGGTGGTTATTTCCTTGCGCTCGGCCCAGCATTCGATGCCTTCGAACAGGGTGCCGCTCATGTTCCATCTTGGCTCGCCAGCGGTCAGGGTGGCGTCGAGGTGGATGTGCGGCTCGACGAAAGGCGCCACTACCAGGTTCTGCGCGGCGTCCAGATCATCGCCAGCAACAGTCGCCAGCTCGGCCTGAGGCACGATGGCGGCAATGCGTTCGCCGTTCAGTTCGATGCGGAACAGCCCGGGTTTGCCGCGCAGGCGTGCGTTGATGATGTGCATAGTGTCGCTCCTTGCCATGGACTTCGCTCATACGCAATTGTAGGAGTGAGCTTGTCGGTTAAACAGTAAGGGCTGACAGGTGCTTGTCTTGAGATGCTGGGTGCCTGTGAGGTCTAGCGCCGCCCGCACGGCGCTTCGCGGCACAAGGCCGCTCCCACATCTGTTTCGGGCCAATTATGCCTGTGCCTTTGGCGCGCGCACCCTGGGTGCATGGCTGAAGATTGATGAAAAGCCGCGGCGCCCCCCCCCCTTCAATATCGAAGGGAACAAACAAGGGGGACAGAGGTGACCTCACAGGAATAATTGGCCCGAAAAAAGACTGTGAGAGCGGGCTTGCCCCGCGAAGCGCCGCGCGGGCGGCGCTCGATCTCACAGGCGCCGCTAAACGCACGGCGAACACCTCGCCTTTTTCAGGCAACCCCATCCAACCCCATCTGCCAAAAGTCAGCCTCCAGGCTGGAGGCCTGGCCAAAAACCCCCACCAGCTCAATGAAGCGCTGCTCGGTCATGCTGCGCGCCGCCAGTTCATCCAGGTGTTTGCGCGCCGCTGCCGCCATGCCTTGATAACCTTCGCTGGCATACTCACCAATCCACTCGCGGTACGGGTGGCTACTCAAGTCGCCAATCTGCTCGGCCAGGGCCCGGCCTATCTCTGCATAGCCAATCACGCAGGGTGCCAACGCCACCTGCAACTCCAGCAGGTCACCGGCGGCGCCGCAGTCCAGTACGTAGCGGGTATAGGCCACGGTCGCCTGGTGCTCCGGTGCCGCCTCGATATCGGCCTGGCTCAGCCCCCAGCGCGCGCACAGGCGCAAGTGCAGCTCGGTTTCATCGAGAATCGCCGACAGCGTGGCCTGCGCGGCGCGGATGTCGGCTGGGCGGCGGCTCTTGTAGGCGGCTAGCGCCCAGGCCCGTGCGAACTGGATAAGGAACAGGTAGTCCTGCACCAGGTAGGTCCGGAACGCTTCCTGGCTCAGCGTGCCCTCGCCCATCTGCCGTACAAAGTCATGGTCTACATAGCGGTTCCACTGCGGTGAGGCCGCAGCTTTGAGGCGCGCGAAGATGTCCATGCTCATTGCCCCTCCGGGTAGACAGCATCGAAGAAGGCCAGCTCCAGCGCCACGGTACGCTGGTAGAAGTCAGCCGCCATTGCGGCCTCCTGCGGCCCGACGCGGTCCAGTTCGGCCTGCAGGAAGGCGACGAAGTCCTGGAAGGCCGGGTTGTCGTGCAGGGTGATCCACTCGGCGTGGACGAAGTGCTCTGGCATCGGCTTTGGCGCCTTCAGCGCCCAGTCCAGGTACAGCCCTTCGGCAACATTGAGTACCGCCAGCGCTGCTGCGTATGAACGGGTCGCGGCCGCTTCACGCATGATTGCCTTGAAGCCTGCAGTGGGTGCGGTATCGGCGGGCTCAGTGCGTTGCGCCGGGCTTACATCCAGGGCCTCGAAGGCACGCAGGAAATAGGTGTTTTCGTCGCTGGAAATCATCCCGGCAAAGCGGCCAAAGCGCAGGCGCGCCTCGAAGGTGTCGGCCGTGGCGATGGCCGCGCCAAGCAAGGTCAGGAAGCTGTCGAGAAAGCGGTGGTCCTGCACCAGGTAGTCGACCATGATCGGGGCCGGCAGGCTGCCGTCGCACAATTGGGTCACGAAACGGTGGCCAACGGCCGCCGACCAGGTCGGCTCGCTCTGCTGGCGCAGGGACTGGCTGAAACGTTCGGTCATGTTGCTGTCCTTGGTGAAGGTGACAGCGAGACCTTGGCAAATGGCATGAACGGGCCTCGCAGTGAGGCCGGCAAAAAGGCAGGTAACCAATCCCATCCCTTCGCCGGCATGATCCGGATCAGGTTCGAAGGGTCACCGCGCTGTTGCATCCAGCGGTTTCTCAGCCCGTTGCCAGGCTCCCCTTGGTGGCGTCACATATACCCCAGCGCGGTCCGGCTGTCACTACATAACCCAAATGGTGGGCCATAGGGTGCCCCGCTACTGGGGACTTATCCCCACATTTGCGGCGCGATTATTGAGTGCGGCTCAGGTATTGCGCAGTTTTGTATGACAAGGCATTGCAGAAATAACGGTTGGCACAGCCATTGCTCGGGGCCATTTATCAGGCAAAACGCCATTGATGGCTTAAAGCTATTCAGCCGCGAGCGAGGCATAAAGCAATGAAAACACCTGCCGTGATCGACCCTGCCAGGCACGCATTCCAGCTGTCCTGCCTCACCGCGCTGATGGTCAGCCTTGGGCTGATCTCGGCGATGGCATCTCCGCTTGACGACAACAGCATGCCACCGCCGACCGACCCGTCGGCCTACACTGACCAACCCGCCGACCCTGACCCCGCCCTGCTTAACCTGTACACCCTGCCCGAGGCTAATGAAGGCGCTCTGGAACTGACGGATGGCATGTACGGCGACCGTAACACGGTGCGCATCGACAATGTATTGCCACCGTTGCTGCAAACCTCGGATAAATACCCTACCAACGGCAAGCCGAGCCCGTTATTCGGTGCGCAACCGTTCACGCAGCAACTGCTGCTGTTCGAGGAATTCGGCCCTGAGAAACTCGACCCGAATTTGCCAGCACCCGACCTGACCTTCCCGGTCCCTACGCTGGGCGCTGCGCCTGCACAAGACCCTAACGTGGTTGCCCGCAGCGGCCCCAGCGGCACGGCCCTGGAGGCGTTTCTCAAGCAACCGGGCCTGTACCCGTTCCCGACCCAATACGCCAATGTGCTCGACCGTAACCCATGGAAAGCGCAGATCGAGATGTTCCTCAACCGGAAACCCGTGGGTTCGCCGGCAGAAGGCCGGCCACCAGGAAAAGGCTGGTCGCACCAACGCTGGAACGAGTTCTACCCGCAGGCAGCGTTCAAGACAGCCCAGGCCGGCGCGCGCATCAACCTTGGCCTGCGTGACCGCAAGCAGCTGCACAACTATGCAGTCGGCGAGTTTGCCCCGGGCGGCCTGTATTACCAGACCTCGGATATCCCGACCACGCTGGGGACCACCAAGGGCATCGACACCCGCTTCCACCCGAACATGCCGCTACAGAACCACAAGTCGTTGTGGACCTTCGACGGCACCTTCCCGGTCAAGCTGCTGATGGTGCGCTATGGCCAGCCGATCCTCATGCGCCATTACAACGCCTTGCCGATCGACCCGTCGGCCAACGGCGGTTTTGGCCTCCACACCATCTCGACTCACGAACACAACGGCCACTCGCCGGCCGAGAGCGACGGCTTTGCCAACGCCTACTTCTTCCCCGGCCAGTACTACGACTACCGCTGGCCAGTACAACTGGCCGGCTACGACACCATCAACACCCGCGCCCAGGACGCGCGTGCGGCCTTCCCTTGCTCACCGGGCGAAACCCTGTTCGTCAACGATGGCACGCCGGGCTTGAAAACCTGCCAGAACGGCAGCATCAAGATTCGCGGCGACTGGCGCGAAACCATGAGTACCCACTGGTTCCACGACCACATGATGGATTTCACGGCGCAGAACGTCTACAAAGGCAACGCTGTGATGATGAACTATTACAGCGCCCTGGACCGCGGTAACGAGGCCCTGCAGGACGGCGTCAACCTGCGTTTCCCCAGCGGCACCGCCATGCCATGGGGCAACCGTGACTATGACGTCAACCTGGTGATCGCCGACAAGGCCTGGGACGCCAGCGGCCAACTGTGGTTCAACCCCTTCAATACCGACGGTTTCCTCGGTGACCAGATGCTGGTCAACTGGCAGTACCAGCCCAAGCTTAAAGTGCGCGCACGCAGCTACCGGTTCCGCATTCTCAACGGCTCGGTATCACGGTACTTCAAGTTTGCCGTGGTGCGCGAAATCGCCGGCAACGGCGGCGAGTTCAAAGGCCCCTCCGGCTCCAACGTGTCGTATGCACGGGTGCCGTTCCACATGATCGCCAACGACGGCAACATCATGGAACACGCCGTTCCGTTCGACGGTACCCTGGACCTCAACGGCGACGGCAACCTGCAGGACAACAACGCAATTCTGCCGCTGCAAGGCATCGCCGAGCGTTACGACATCATCATCAACTTCGCCAAGAACGGCATCAAGGTTGGCGACAAGCTGTATTTCGTCAACCTTGAGGAGCACCAGAGCGGCAAAGGCCCGGAAGGCACCATTGCGCTGGCCGATGTACTGTCGGAAACCTACAAGGCAGTGATCAAGCAGACCAGCAAGGGGCCGCAATGGGATAAAGGCGACCCAATAGTCGGCAAGTTCCTGCAGTTGATCGTGCAGCCCTACACCGGCCAAGACGTGAGCATGGACCCCGCCGCCTATGAACCGGCCAAACCAGGCAAGCCCCAAGGCCTGAAGATGATTCCGCTGCCGATCGACCGCAATTCGGCGTCCGACCTGGCCAAGATCAAGGATGCCCGCCACCGCGAGTTCATCTTTGGCCGCTCGGACGGTACCGACACAACCCCGTGGACCATCAAGACCGACGGTGGTTTTGGCTACAGCATGGACCCTCGGCGCATCAGCGCGGCGCCGCAACTGGCCAATCAGTCCACCGACGGCGGCTTCAGTGGCGACGGCACCCTGGAAGTATGGAAGATCAAGAACGGCGGCAACGGCTGGAGCCACCCGGTACATGTGCACTTCGAGGAAGGCGTGATCCTCAGCCGCGACGGCAAGGCACCGCCAGAATGGGAAAAGTGGGCACGCAAGGACGTGTATCGCATCGGGCCAGACGCCGACTCGTCGGAAGAAGTGGAAATGGCCATCCGCTTCCGTGAATTTGCCGGTACCTACATGGAACACTGCCACAACACCCAGCACGAGGACTCGTCGATGCTGCTGCGCTGGGACCTTGAACACCCGGGCCAGTTCCAGGTGATGCCAACCCCGCTGCCGGGTTGGGATGGCGTGGAGTACATGGCGTCGGTGGGCTTGCCAACCTTCCGCACCAAAGGCCACAACGATGACGACGACCCGGCCAACAAGCCACCGGTCGCGGCCAATGACAGCGCGGCAACCACCGCCGGCAAGGCAATCACCCTGAACGTGCTGGCCAACGACAGCGACCCGGATGGCAACGTACCGCTGACCGTCACTGGCCTGAACCAGCCGGACTCCGGCAAGGGCGTGGTCAGTACCGATGGCACCACGGTGACTTACACCCCGCCGGCCACGGTCGATACGCCGTTCACCGCCAGCTTCACCTACACAGCGCGTGATGCCAAGGGCGCCGAGTCGGTGAACCCTGCCACGGTCAGCATCGTGGTGAACCCGGCGGCACCGGTCGACCAGATCCAGGTCACCAGTGCCGTGGTGCAGGTGCGCAGTGGCAACCGTTACACCTGGGACCTGTCCGGAACGACCTCGGTGGCCACTGGCAACAGCATCAGCGCGACTGCGGCAACCACTAGCGGCCCGCTGAGCCTGGGCAATGCCACGCTGACCGCCGCCACCAGCGGTGCCCGCTGGCGGGTGTCGGTGACCACCACCGGCAGCGGCCCGGCCACACCGGCGACGGTGACGGTCAAATCGACACTGGGGCAGAGCGTGACCGTGCCGATCAGCATCAAGTAACTGGAAAGCAGGGGCCGCTCTGCGGCCCTTCGCGGGTGAACCCGCTCCTACGGGGTTTTGTGTGGGAGCGGGTTCACCCGCGAACACCGGCCAGGCCGGTGCCATCCACCGCGTCGCAACCATTGACGAGGTCCCCATCATGCCTGGCTCATGGCGTTTCCTGCTGGTACTCGCACTGTTCGCCGCCAGCGTCCCGTTCTGGCCGTTACAACCGCAACCACAACCGATAGCCGCAGAAGCCGCCACCCCCTGGGGTGCCAACTACTTCCCGAACATCCCCCTGCTCACCCAGGACGGCGAAAAAGTGCACTTCTATGACGACCTGATCAAGGACAAGGTGGTCGCCATCAACTTCATCTTCACCGGCTGCTCCGACTCCTGCCCGGTGGAGACCGCGCGCCTGCGCCAGGTACAGAAGATCCTCGGCGACCGGGTCGGCAAGGACATCTTCCTCTATTCCATCAGCATCGACCCCTACAACGACACGCCCGCCACCCTCAAGCGCTACGCCGAAAAGTTCTCCATCGGCCCCGGCTGGACGCTGCTGACCGGCGAGCCCAACGACATCGAGCAACTGCGCCGTAGCCTGGGGCTGTGGATTGATGGCCTGGAAAACGGCCGCTCCAAGGACCACAACTTGAGCCTGATCATCGGCAACCAGGCCACCGGCCGCTGGATGAAGGCCTCGCCTTTTGAAAGCCCTTACATTCTCGCCGACCGCCTGGGCAACAGCCTGCACAACTGGAAGCAGGCCAGCGCCATGAACAATGACTATGCCCAGGCCCCCGAAGTGCGCCCGCCCGGCAGTGGCGAGCAGATCTTCCGTACCCGCTGCTCGTCCTGCCACACCTTGGGCAACACCGAGCCGGGCCAGCCAGGCATCGGCCCGGACTTGCTGGGGGTCACTCGCCAGCGTGACGCCAACTGGCTGACCCGCTGGCTGAAGGAGCCCGACCAGATGCTGGCCGAGAAAGACCCTTTGGCCCTGCTGCTGTATGAGCAGTACAACCGCCTGGCCATGCCCAACATGCGCCTGGGCGAAGCTGAAGTCAGCGCGTTGATGAGCTATATCGAAGAAGAAACCACGCGTTTGCAAACGCCGGTGGCAGATAGGGGGAAACCTTAAAGGCACAACGCCACCAGTCATCAGCCTGTCATCTGACTGTCGTATTTTTTCAGCACCACCCAGGGTCGGGAACTATCAGCAGTGATTCGCCGTTCGCTTTCCTCCGCCAGCCTTCTGCGGCTGCTGAACCTGATGCTTTGTGCGGCCACCCTGGCCTTTCTCTGGGGGCTGCACGTCACCCAGAAAGCCGCCGCCCGCCAGGATGCACTGTCGGCGAAGGCCGCCGAGCACCTGAACCTGGCCAGCATTGTCGGCGAAAGCCTGCGCCAACTGGTCGACCGCGCCCAGGCGGTCGGCCGGGTGACTCAGGACGACATGAAAGTGCTGCGCCAGCGTAACTTCAGCCTGGCGCGCATCCTCGCCGAAGACCCGGTGTTCAAGCGCATGAGCCTGTATGACCGGCAAGGCCGGCTGCTGTCGGCCAGCCATGCCGACGAGGCCCCGGCGTTGCCTGACGACTGGCTGCACCAGCTGCGGCAGCACGTTGGCCACTACGGGTTCAAAGCCTTCCTGCCCAGCATCCAGCCCCCCGACCAACCCGCGGCCCTGCCCACCTGGCGCCTGCCGTTCCTGCTGCCGCTGACCGACCCGACCGGCCGGAAGATCGAGAACATTCTGGTGGTACAGCTGGACATCGGTTACCTGGCGGTATTGTTCCAGCACATCGACCTGGGCAGCAGCGGCCTGGTACGCCTGCTGCAGGATGATGGCCTGGAGCGGTTGCGCATCGACACCAGCGGCGTGGTGGTGGCCGGCGATACGTTGCAACCAGAGCTGCCAAGGCGCGGCAACGAAGCCGGCCTGCTCACCCAGTATGCCGCTGGCGAGGCCTTTCAGAGCCTGTACCGGCGGGTGCCCGAGCGCGGTTTCAGCGTGGTGGTCAGCCAGCGTCAGGACGAGATCCTCGCCCCCTCGACACTGGCCTATTCCCGGCAGTTCTGGCTGAACCTGAGCATGACCCTGATGATCCTTGCCAGCCTGATGTGGACCCTGCGCCTGTTGCGCAAGCGCCAAGAGGCCTTCAACGCCCTGGAGCACGCCCAGCAGGTCAACCAGCAACTGATCGGCCGCCTCGAGGACGAACACCGGCGCAGCAGCCACGCCGCCGCCACCGACCACCTCAGCGGCCTGCACAACCGCCGCCAGTTCGTCGAAGTCGCCGAACAGGCACTGACCCGGCAACGGGGCAAGCGCCGGTTGATGGCGATCCTGTTCATCGACATGGACCGTTTCAAGTCGATCAACGACTCGCTCGGGCACAAGATCGGCGACCTGCTTCTGCAAGCCGTGGCGGGTCGCATACAACGCTTGCTGGAGCCCGGCGACGAAGCTTCACGCTTTGGCGGCGACGAGTTCGTGGTGCTGCTAGCCGGCGAGCGCAGTGAAGACCAGATCAATGCCTGGGTTCGCGTACTGGTACAAAAGCTGTCGGCCACCTATGCCCTCGGCGGCCAGGAGGTCAACACCAGCCCCAGCGTTGGTGTGAGCATCTGCCCGCGCGACGGCCAGGATATCGACAGCCTGATCCGCACTGCCGACGCCGCGATGTATTCGGCCAAGCAGGCCGGGCGTGCACAGTATCGCTTCTTCGACCCCTCGCTGAACCTGGCCGACATCCAGGCCTTTACCCTGGAGCAGGCGTTTGGCAGTGCCTTGGCCGAGCGCCAGTTCCTGCTGCACTTTCAGCCGCAGATTCGCCTGGATACCCAGCAGGTGCTGGGCTACGAAGCGCTGGTGCGCTGGGACCACCCCGAGTTCGGCCTGCTCTACCCGGACCGTTTCATCGACCTTGCCGAGCGCAGCGGCTTTATTGTCGACCTGGGCTGGGAGGTGCTGCGCCTGGCCTGTGAGGCCTTGTCCAGTTGGGATGCCCAAGGCCGGGAAACGCGGCTGGCGGTGAATGTATCGGCCTTGCAGTTGCGTCAGACCGGCTTTGCTACGCGGTTGCTGGGCAAATTGCAGCACCATGGCATTGCACCCTCGCGGCTGGAGCTGGAAATTACCGAGACCACAATCCTCGACCCCGAAAGCACAGCCGTGACCCACCTGCATACCTTGCGTGGCGCTGGCCTGGGCATCAGCCTGGACGACTTCGGCCGCGGCTACGCCGGCTTCGCCCATTTGCATTCGTTGCCATTGAGCAAGCTGAAGATCGACCGCTCGCTGATTGCGCCGCTGTCCAACAGCCCTGACGACAGCCCGATCGTGACTTCTACCATCATCTTGGCCAAGCGCCTGGGGCTGGAAGTGGTTGCCGAAGGCGTGGAAACCCGTGAACAGGTGGTGTGCCTGAAGCTGGCTGGTTGCGATATCGCCCAGGGCTACCACTTCAGCCGGCCGCTGTCGCCGGCGCAACTGCTCGACTACCCGCCTTTCAACGGCATCGAGGAAAAGGCATGCGTGTACTGAGCGCACTGGCGTGGCTGCTGGCGGCCAGTTTGTCGGCCAAGGTCGCTGCTGCCGATTGCAGGCCCCACAGCCTGCGCCTGGCGGTGATACCGATCAAAAGCGCCGAGGCCATGGCCCGTGAGCACCAGCCGCTGCTGCAGCGTTTGAGCACGGCGGCCGGGGTGCCGGTGGAGCTGGTGATCGCGGCCTCCTACGAAAGCGTGGTCGATGCCATTGTATCGGGCGGTGCGGACATTGCCCGGCTTGGCCCGGCGTCATATGTATTGGCCCATCGTCGCGACCCGCAGATCGAACCGTTTGCCACCTTTACCTTGAGCGCCGGCCCCTACACGCCAGCGGGCAACCACTATCAGGCGCTGCTGCTGACCCGTGGCGACGCGGTGAACAGCATCGAGGCCCTGCGCGGCAAGCGCGTGGGCCTGACCGACCCGGCAAGCACCTCGGGCAGCCTGGTGCCCAGCGTCGAATTTGCCGCCCACGTGGGCATGCCGCTGACGCAGTTTTTTGGCACACTGGTGTATGCCGGTAACCACGACAAGGCCCTGGAAGCCTTGCTGGAGGGCCGGGTCGATGCGGCATTTGTCGCCAGCGAGCGCACCGATGCCTACCTGGCCCAGCATGCCATCGCCGCCACACGGCTGAAGGCGCAGTGGCGCTCACAACCGATCTACTATGACCCGTATGTGTTCAGTGCCAGCCTGTGCCCGGCGCTGAAAGCGCGTATCCGCAAGGCCATGCTCGAAGACCCGCAGGCGCTGGCGGCGTTCGTTGCCTCACAGGATGCCAGCGGGCTGGTGCCGGTCAGCCAGGCCGAGTACGCGCCGCTGCAGCAGATGATGGATGCAGCAGTACCGCGTTGGCATGCATTGCCTGCTGATACACGCTATCGTGTACCCATTCCCCACCAACACCACCCGTACCATGACCGACATCGAGCGCTACCTGCGCGCCGCCACTCGAGACAACACCCGGCGCAGCTATCAGGCCGCCATCGAACACTTCGAAAGCCACTGGGGCGGTTTCCTGCCGGCCACTGCCGAGAGCATCGCCCGCTACCTGGCCGACCACGCCAGCCAGCACGCGGTCAGCACCCTGCGCCAACGCCTGGCCGCGCTCAGCCAATGGCACGTGGCACAGGGTTTCCCCGACCCGACCAAGGCGCCCTTGGTGCGCCAGGTGCTACGCGGCATCCGCACCCTGCACCCGACGCCGCCGAAACAGGCCGCGCCACTGTTGCTGCAACACCTGCAAACCGCCGTGGCCTGTTTTGAAGAAGAGGCACGCGTAGCCTGCGAACAGCATGATTTGGCTGCCCTGCGCCGGGCCCGGCGCGATAGCGCGCTGCTGCTACTGGGTTTCTGGCGTGGTTTTCGCGGTGATGAGCTGGCGCGCCTGCGCGTCGAGCACATCCAGGCCGAGGCCGGTGTTGGCATTACCCTGTTCCTGCCGCGCAGCAAGGGTGACCGCGAAGCACTGGGTGTGCAGCACCGCACCCCTGCCCTCAAGGCCTTGTGCCCGGTCACGGCCTACCTGCAATGGCTGGAGGTTGCCGGCATTGCCCATGGGCCGGTGTTCCGCAAGCTCGACCGCTGGGGCAACCTTGGCGACAGCGCGCTCAACAGCAACAGCCTGGTCGGCCTGCTGCGGCGCATGCTGGAACGTGCCGGGGTACCGGCGGCGCTGTATACCGGCCACTCGTTACGGCGCGGTTTTGCCACCTGGGCCACCGCCAACGGTTGGGAATTGAAATCGCTGATGAGCTACGTGGGCTGGAAAGACGCCAAATCGGCGCTGCGTTACATCGACGCGGCGCAGCGCTTTGGCGAGCTGGCTGTATTACCGGCCAACCAGGCGCAAGCGCTTATTCCCTGAAACTGTGCCGGGCGACACCACCGGTTTCCGGGCGAATGCCGTACAGGTCGCCCGCATCGGAGTGCAGGAGGCGGCGGCGGGGCTTGGGCTGTACATGAAATGGAGCGCCCAGCATACCTCGCCGGCGCTGGCCAACTTCGTTGCCATGTTCGATTCAGCCCAACACAGTCCTTTGTAGGAGCGGGCTTGTCCCGCGAACACCGGCGTAGCCGGTGCCATTCACCGCGTCGCTTTCTTCGCGGGTGAGCCCGCTCCTACCGCGCAGCGCCACAGGCGGCCAATGTCGCAGGCCCGTGCCTGCAGCAGTTCAGCGGCATTGACACACGCCTGCTCCAGGCTCATCGGGCCACTGGCCAGGGCAAAGGCGGCATCGACGCCATGTGCATACAACTGCTGGTAACCCTCGCCCAAGGTCCCGGCCAGCACCACCACCGGCACGCCATGGCGCTTGGCAACCCGGGCCACGCCCATCGGCGTCTTGCCGCGCAGTGTCTGCGCATCGAAGCGGCCCTCACCCGTCACCACCAGGTCCGCGTCCTGCACCAGGGCGTCGAGCCCGGCCAGTTCGGCCACCACCTCTACCCCCGGGCGGAACTGCGCGCCCATGAACGCCCGGGCGGCGAAGCCCATGCCACCGGCGGCACCACAACCGGGGTAGTCACGTACATCCTCACCCAGCAGTTGCGCGCAGTGGTCGGCGAAATGCCCCAACGCCTGGTCCAGTGCCTGCACCTGCTGCGGGTTGGCGCCTTTCTGCGGGCCGAAGATCGCTGAAGCACCGTTGACCCCGCACAGCGGGTTATCGACGTCTGCAGCCACTTCGAATTGCACCTCGGCCAGGCGTGGGTCGAGGTCGCTGGCGTCGATGCGGGCCAGCCTGGCCAAGGCCAGGCCACCCTCTTCCAGCGCCTCCCCTTCGGCATCCAGCAGGCGCAGGCCCAGGGCGCGCAACATGCCGCTTCCGGCGTCGTTGGTGGCGCTGCCGCCAATGGCCAGCACCACGCGCTGCGCACCGGCCGCCAAGGCGGCGGCAACCAGCTCACCGGTACCCCAGGTGCTGCTGCGGCAGGCATCACGCTGGCCGGTTGGCACCAGTTGCAGGCCACTGGCCTGGGCCATCTCGATGATTGCCGTGCGGCTTTGCGGCAGCCAGCCCCAGCCAGCCTCGACGCTTTGCCCCAGCGGGCCACGCACGGTCTGGCGACGCAGCTCGCCATGGCTTGCTGCCAGGATCGCGTCCATGGTGCCTTCGCCGCCGTCGGCCATCGGGCACTCGACCAACTGCGCGTCCGGCCACGCCTCGGCCAGGCCCGCAGCGATGGCGCGGGCAACACCGGCAGCGTCGAGGCTGTCCTTGAACGAGTCGGGGGCAATGACGATCTTCATGGCGATTCTCCTGTCCTGATGGCCGCATGCTGACAGGTGGCTGCCAAGGTGGCCTCGGTCAAATGCACAAAACGCCGGGCGGGTTGTTTGGGCAGATGCCTTTCGCCTGTAGCGGCCCCATCGCCGGCAAGCCAGCTCCCACAGGAAGGATGCTGCCACGGGCCTGTAGCAGAACCTGTGGGAGCTGGCTTGCCGGCGATAGGGCCAGTACAGGTGAGGGCTTCAGTCTGCGGGCAACAGCTGCAACCCCAGATACAAGCTCAGCATCCCTTCCATCCGCAGCGGGTCCACCTCGCCCAGCTCGGCAACCCGCTCCAGGCGATAGCGCAGGCTGTTGCGGTGGATGCCCAAGGCATCGGCACAGGCCTGGCTCTGGCCGTCATGCGCGCACCAGGCACGCAGCGTCGCCAGCAACTGGCCGCTGCTGTCCCTGGCACGTATGCGCTGCAATGGCTCCAGCAGCTCATCCAGCGCGTCATCGTTGCGGTGGCGCCACAGTAATGCCGGCAGCCGGTAGCGTTGCAGGCTGAGCAGGCGTTCACCTGGCAATACTTCGCGACCATAGGCCAGCAAGTCACGTACCCGCCGGTAACCCCGGCGCAACTGCTCCAGGCTCTGCGCCGTGCTGCCCAAGGCCAGCCGCTCCACCTCCCAGCCGTGCCGTTGCAAGCGCTCCAGCAGGCGCGCTTCATCCAGCGCGGCCCCTGCCGGGCGACACCACAGCAACGACTGGCGCGCCGGGCTGACGCACCAGCTGTCCGGGTAACGGCTGATCAGCCATGCTGCAAGCGCCTCGGCGGCTGGCCCAGAGGCCAGTTCGAACAGGCACGGCACCCGCGCTAGCTGGGGTTTCAGGCCCAGTTGCCGGGCTTCATCGAGCAAGCGCGGAGAATCACCGCTGCCGCCCAGCAACAGGGCCAGCAAGTCGTCACAGCGCTGCCGCCGCCATTGCTGGTCAGCCTGCAAATGGCGCTGGGCCAGCAACATTTCGGCAGTCATTCGCACCAGTTCGCCGTAAGTGCGCACCTGCTGCGGGTCGCCGGTCAGGCCGAGCACGCCCATCAGCCGGCCATCGAGCATCAACGGCAGGTTCACCCCCGGCTGCACGCCCTTCAGGCATTTGGCTGCATCCACGTCCAGTTCGACAATGCGGCCGTTGGCCAATACCAGCTGCGCGCCCTCGTGGCGGGTGTTGATGCGTTCCGGCTCGCCACTGCCCAGGATCAGGCCCTGGCTGTCCATGACGTTGACGTTGCACGGCAAAATGGCCATTGCCCGGTCAACGATATCCTGTGCCAGGTCATGGTCGAGTTCGAACATTGCGTGTTCCTTTGGGTGTTAGGCTTTTGGGCCCGGGCACAGGAGCCTGGGGCAAGCACTGTGCAAAAGCACAAAGACAGGCACGCCGCAGTCCCCGAGACTCGTCAGGGCGAGCGCCGGAACAGGCGACGCGGCGACAACCATAACAACAGAGAACCCGATCATGGCACACAGCCCCGCCCCTGACCAAGGCACGGACACCACCCGCAACGCGCTGTACCGGCGCATCACCCTGCGGTTGATTCCGTTCATTTTCATCTGCTACCTGTTTAACTACCTGGACCGCGTCAACGTCGGCTTTGCCAAGCTGCAGATGCTCGACGCCCTGAAATTCAGCGAAACGGTGTATGGCCTTGGCGCCGGCATCTTCTTCATCGGCTACGTATTGTGCGGCCTGCCAAGCAACCTGGCGCTGAACCGCTTCGGCCCGCGGCGCTGGATTGCGCTGATGATGATTGCCTGGGGCAGTTTGTCCACCTGCCTGCTGTTCGTCACCACCCCCACCGAGTTCTACACCCTGCGCCTGCTCACCGGCGCCGCCGAAGCGGGCTTCTTCCCGGGTGTGGTGCTGTACCTCTCGCGCTGGTTCCCGGCGGCCCGCCGCGGGCGCATCATGGCACTGTTCATGTCGGCCATCCCGGTGTCCGGCCTGCTGGGTGGGCCATTCTCCGGCTGGATCCTCGAACACTTCGCCACCGGCCAGCATGGCCTGGCCGGCTGGCAGTGGATGTTCCTGATCCAGGGCCTGCCGACCGTGGCGTTGGGTATCCTGGCGGTGTTCCTGCTCAGTGACGGCTACCAGAAAGCCGCCTGGCTGAGCCCGGCCGAGCGCCAGCTGATCGCAGCCGACCTGGAGGCCGACGCCGCCAGCAAGCCGAACACCACCGGCGACAGTGTATTGGCCGTGTTGACCAACCCGCTGATCTGGACCTTCGGCTTCGTCTACTTCTGCATCCAGAGCGGCGTGTACGCAATCAACTTCTGGCTGCCATCGATCATCAAGGGCATGGGCTTCGACAACCCACTGCTGATTGGCTGGCTCAGCGCCATTCCGTACCTGCTGGCTGGCGTCTTCATGATCCTTTGCGGGCGTTCCGCCGACCTGCGCAACGAGCGCCGCTGGCACCTTGTAGTGCCGATGCTGATGGGCGCTATCGGCCTGCTGATCGCCGTGAACTTCTCGGGCAACCCGGCCATCGCCATCCTCGGCCTGTCAATCGCTACCATGGGCGCCCTCACCGGCTTGCCGATGTTCTGGCCGATGCCGACGGCGTTGCTCAGTGCCAGTGCCGCCGTGGCGGGCCTGGCGATCATCAACTCGGTGGGGCAGATGGCAGGCTTCCTCAGCCCGTACCTGGTGGGTTTCATCAAGGACCAGACCGGCTCCACCGATGCCGCGCTGTACTCGCTGGCGGCGCTGATCGTGGTGGGTAGCCTGGTGGCCTTGCGCGTTACCCGTGCGGGTGCGCTGAGTTCTGCCCGGGCCAATTAAGACCCTTCGCGGGTAAACCCGCTCCCACAGGGGACACCACGATGCTCTGGCATGTGGCGATCCTGTGGGAGCGGGTTTACCCGCGAAGAGGCCCGCCCAGACCACACAAAAACTACCCATCCCCGCCGCTCTTCAGGCAGACAATTGTCGTTAGACGGTAGTGACTATGACCTCTAACCGTTCTCTAGTGGCCGGCATGTTCCGGATGTTGCGCATTTCTTCAGGCAATTCCACATGAACAATGCCTGACTCCCTTCCCTGTAGCAGGTTCCACCCGAACATCTCTTTCCCCACCTCAGCTGCGAGCTGAGCGCGACTGATTTTGTACTGCTTGATATCCGCAAGCGTCCGGGCGCTGGAACTCCCAGCCTGCATTCCCCGCCCTACCATGCCCGTTCCTCCGGTCCCCAGCCGCACGCTCGATGAAAATATCGAAGAGAGTGACGATTGCGCCTGCCATGCCGCTACAACGCCGGGTGGCGTGCCGAGGATCAAGCCCGCGACCCCCGAGATCGTTGCAATTGAATTGCCTGCGCGAGCCAACTTAGGGTAATCGGGAATACGATTGGGAGAAGCAAGGTACTGCTCAGCTGTCATATTAAGGTGCGCGGCATGAACAGACCTTTTGATAATGGGCGTAGCAACCTTGAGCGCCGACATGCCAGTATTTATCGACCCTGTGACCCCACTGAAGAACTGCTGCAGCGTGCGCACAAAATCATGACCGCTTCTGTCAACATGGTTTACGGGGTCGCCCTTGCAATACGCATAGCTGTTCAGTCCGCCTTTGCCAAACGGGCAAAGTGAGTCGGCGCTGCAGAATCTCATCAAGTCCGGTCGATACAAACGCTGGCCATTTCCAAGTAAATAGCCCTCTGTTGCGATGTCCCACCACTCGCCGACAAAGCCCAAGGCAAAGTCGCTCCGCGGGCTGACCCCGTATGCAGTGTATGCCGTGGCGCCCATCACTGACTGTTGTATATCCACTGCGAGCAGCATGGCCGGCTCCTTGTAGCAACGCAAAATGAAAGCATGGCTAGACGTGAGGCAAACTGAAACTGGCAGAAGTGCCAGTAGTGCAAACGCGACTCCGATCGTCAGATCGGCGCACCTACTTCCCACCACGGGCGTCAAATGGTTCCAAAGGCCCCCTTTGGAGAAGCCCCATGACCCAGCACGCCGTAGCCCGCCTGGCGCAACTCGACGAACACCGCCCCTTGCGCGTCCAGGCCGGCAACGAAGAACTCATCGTCGTCCGCCAGGGCGACCAGGTGCGTGCCTACCAAGGCAACTGCCCCCATGCCGGCGCGCCGCTCGACGAAGGCGTGGTCTGCGCTGGCCAGCTGGTTTGCCCTTGGCACAAAGCCGCGTTCGCGGTTGATGACGGCATGGTTTGCGAACCTCCGGCACTGGCTGACCTGCGCCGTTACAAGGCCTGGGTCAAGGGTGATGAAGTGTGGGTCGACGACCAACCGTTGCCGGCAATCGAGCCGCCCAGGCACAGCGATGCCCGCTGTTTTGTAGTCGTTGGTGCCGGCGCTGCGGGCAGCGCTGCAGTCGCCACCCTGCTCAACCACGGCTTCTCCGGCCGACTGGTGTGGGTCGACCAGGAGCGCCAGCCAGCCTACGACCGTACCTCGCTGAGCAAATTCGTGATCGCCGGGCAGATGGCGCCCGATGAAGTCCCCGCGCTGCTCGAAGCCTACGCCCTGCGCAAAGGCCAACTGGAACGTAAACACGGCAAGGTCCGCAACTTGAACAGCCAGAAGCGCCAACTCACCCTCGCCGACGGCGAGCAAATCGAGTACGACGCCTGCCTGCTGGCCACCGGCGGCAAAGCGCTGCGCCCGGAACTGCCCGGCGTCGACCTGCCTGGGGTGTTTACCCTGCGTTCGCGCGAGGATGCCGCCCAGGTGCTGGATGCCGCCGAACCTGGCCAACCGGTGGTGATCGTCGGTGATGGTTTCATCGGCCTGGAAGCCGCCTCGGCCCTGCGTAAGTACGGCGCACCGGTCCATCTTGTCACTCGCCACGAAGTCCCGCTGGCCCGGCAGCTGGGTGAGCGCATCGGCCGCAGCATTCGAGAGCTGCATGAACGCAAAGGGGTCACCTTCCATGGCCCCACCGGGGTTGAGCGGATCGAAGGCCAGGACAAGGTCGAAGCCGTGCTGCTGGCCAACGGCGAGCGCCTGCAAACGCCGTTGGTCTTGCTAGGCACGGGGGTTAAACCGGCCACTGCCTTCCTGCAGGGCGTGCCGCTGGGCGAGGACAAGTCGGTGCGGGTCGACGCAGAAATGCGTGCTGCCGATGGCCTGTGGGCCGCGGGCGATATCGCCACCTTCCCGCTCACGGGGCGCCCGGTGCGCATCGAACATTGGCGCCTGGCCCAGCAGCACGGGGTGATCGCCGCCGCCAACATGCTGGGCGAACAGCGCCGCTATGCGGATGTGCCGTTCTTCTGGACCTACCAGCATGGCCGTACCTACGAGGTGTTGGGACACACGCAGGACTGGAACCGGATCGAGTTCGTTGGCGAGCCAGAGAAAGGTGATTTTATTGCCCTGCAGTGTGTAGATGAACGGGTCGAGGCGGTGATTGCCAAGGGCTATTCCGATGCCATGGCGACGCTGTCGCAGCGCATGAAGCGGCCATTGACCCTGCAGGAGGCGATGGCGCTGATCGGCTGACTGGGTAATATCGGTCAGTTGAGTGTAGGCTAGGTGCTTGCCTTGAGACGTTGGGTACCTGTGAGATCGAGCGCCGCCCGCGCGGCGCTTCGCGGCACAAGGCCGCTCCCACATCTGTTTCGGGCCAATTATGCCTGTGCCTTTGAGGCGCGCCCCTGGGTGCATGGCTTGAGATTGATGAAGAGCAGCGGCTCCGCCAATGCGAGTGGAACAAACAAGGCGGGCGGAGGTGATCTCACAGAAGTAACTGGCCCAAGACAGATGTGGGAGCGGCCTTGTGCCGCGAAGCGCCGCGCGGGCGGCGCTCGATCTCACAGGCACCCAAGATTTCAGGGCCAACACTTGTCCGCCCTTACCATTTAACTGACCGACGTTAGGTTGAGAGACGCCTTTCAATGCGTGCCAGAACAGCCCATTGGGGAGCCCAATGCCGGGCTCCCGGTCCCCCCTTTCCCCAATCATCCCGGTATCGTGCGCCCCATTGGTTTTCCACCTCTGGAGCTGCAATGAAACTCTTGCAACCGCTGCAAATCGGCCCTCTCACCCTACGCAACCGTGTATTCATGGCCCCGCTCACCCGCCTGCGCAGCCTGGAGCCAGGTGACGTGCCCACCCCGCTGATGGGCGAATACTACCGCCAACGCGCCAGCGCCGGGCTGATCATCACCGAAGCCACGCAGATCTCCTTCCAGGCCAAGGGCTACTCCGGCTCGCCGGGCATTCACAGCGCCGAACAGATCGCAGCCTGGAAGCACATCAACGCGGGCATCCACGCCGACGGCGGCCACAGTGCCGTGCAGGTCTGGCACACCGGGCGGGTGTCGCATACCTCGCTGCAGCCTGGTGGCGAAGCACCGGTGGCCCCTTCGGCGCTGCCAGCCGGCGCGCGCACTACCCTGCGTGACGAGCAAGGCAACCTGATGCGGGTCGAAACCTCGGTACCGCGTGCATTGAGCGAAGCGGAGATTGCCGACATCGTCGCCGACTTCGGCCAGGCGGCAGTCAACGCCCGTGAAGCCGGGTTTGACTTTATCGAGCTGCACGCCGCCCACGGTTACCTGCTGCACCAGTTCCTTACCCCCAGCGCCAACCAGCGCGACGACCGCTACGGCGGCAGCGTTGAAAACCGTGCGCGCATCGTACTGGAAGCGGTCGATGCGGCGATTGCCAGCTGGAGTGCCGAACGCGTGGGCATCCGCGTGTTCCCGCTGGGTGGTTTCAATGGGGTGGACAACGGCGAAGATCAGGAGGCCGCAGGCCTGTACCTGATCCGCGAACTGGCCAAGCGCAACCTGGCCTACCTGCACCTGTCCGAGCCGGACTGGGCGGGCGGCAAACCCCTGCGCGACGAGTTCCGTGAAGCGATCCGTGCGGCCTACCCGGGGGTGATCATTGCCGCCGGTGCCTATACGGCCGAGAAAGGCGAAGACCTGATCGGGCGCGGCTTGATCGATGCCGTAGCATTCGGGCGCAGCTACATTGCCAACCCGGACCTGGTCGAGCGGCTGCGGCTGCAGGCGCCGCTGAACGAGCACCGGGCGCAGTTCGACTATGCCAACGGGCCTGAGGGATATACGGATTATCCGTTCCTCAAGCAGGCTTGATTGAAACGGGGCCGTTTTTAGCTGGCGTGTGCAACCAACCAAAAGTTCGGCTGCACACGCGTAGCGCTGTTACTCGGCACGCACCTGTGCAGCCTGCATGCCCTTTTGCCCTTTTTCAGCAACGAAAGAGACCTTCTGGCCCTCTTTCAGCGACTTGAAACCGTCCGACTCAATGGCTTTGAAGTGAACGAAAAGGTCGTCACCACCGCCATCCGGGGTGATGAAGCCGAACCCCTTCTCGTCGTTGAACCATTTGACCGTACCGGATTGTCTGTTCGACATGCTCTGAATCCTCGAATGCTGTTAGGTGCGTTGTAGTGGCCATGTCAACCGACATGGCCTCTGCACGTTATAGAGTGGGCGATAAGAGGCAATCTGGCCACTGGCATTTCTACCAGTAGGCCTGCACACCGCCCGCACCGTGCGCACTACAGCAAATCAGCCAAGGCCTGCGCCGCATAGGCATGCGACCGCTGCCGTGCCAGCGGGTCATGCATACGGCAGTCGATCATCAACTCATCTGCCGCGGTCTGCTCGATTAGCAAGCGCAGCCCTTCCCTTACCCGCTCAGGGCCACCGGCCACGGTGCAGGCCATTACCTGTTCCAGCACCGCGCGCTCATGCTCCGGCAAGCGTTCGACATAGCCTTCCTGCGGCTTGGGCAACAAGCCAAAGCGCCCGACATGCAGGTCGAGCATCCACTTGCGGTGGGAGCTGGCCAGGTAATCCGCTTCGGCATCGCTGGCCGCAGCGAAAAGGTTCATGCCAACCATCACATACGGCTTGGCCAGTTGTGCCGAGGGCTGGAAGTTGGCGCGGTAATGGGCAATTGCCTGCAGCAGGTAACGCGGGGCAAAGTGCGAGGCGAACGCATACGGCAGGCCAAGCTTTGCTGCCAGGTCGGCGCCGAACAGGCTGGAGCCGAGGATCCACACCGGTACCTCGTGCTTGCCCGGCACACCCCGCACCCGGCGCTTCCCATTGTCGGCCAGGTAATCACGCAGTTCGGCGATGTCCTGGCTGAAGTCGCGCTCCGGCGCGGCGCCGCGCAGGGCGCGCACGGTGGGCCCGGAGGTACCTGGTGCGCGCCCAAGGCCAAGGTCGATACGGCCCGGGTGCAAAGTGTCGAGGGTGCCAAACTGCTCGGCAACCACCAGCGGTGCGTGGTTGGGCAGCATGATCCCGCCAGCACCAACGCGAATGTGCCGGGTGGCGTTGGCCACTTCGTTGATGACCAGCGACGTGGCCGCCGAGCCAATGCCCGGCATGTCGTGGTGTTCGGCGATCCAGTAACGGCTGTAGTGCTGTTGCTCGACATGCCACGCCAGTTGGCGGGATTCTTCGATCGCGTCGGCAAAGGTCTTGCCTTCGCCGATCATGACCAGATCCAGTACGGACAGTGCAGTCATGGGGTCTCCAGAGGGATTATCAGTGGCTGCCAGTTTCCCTGCTGCGCCGCCAGTGATAAACCCGGTTTCAGGCCCGGCTAAGGGGCCTGACAGTCCCCAATCAGGACTCCCAGGGCACGCCCGCCTCCCAACTGGCCACCAGCAGGTCGATGAAGCCGCGTACCCGCGGGGACAGGTGGCGCTTGCTCGGGTACACGATGCGGATCGGGTCTGCCGGTGGCCGGTAAGCTTGCAACACCTCCACCAGGGTGCCGGCGCGCAGGTCGTCGCCGGTGATGTAGGTGGGCAGGTGGATCAGCCCGAAACCGGCCCGGGCACCGTCAAGCATGGCCTCGGAACTGTCGATATTCAGCCGCCCGGGGTCTTCGCACAGGTGCAGGCCGGCTTCGGTGTGAAAGCGCCAGGGCATGGCCTTCTCACCGGCGAGGAAGGCGATTTTGTCGTGGCCGTAGAGGTCACCGGGCACTTGCGGCACGCCACGCGCCTCGAAGTACGCGGGTGAAGCACAGGTGACAAACTGCTGCCAGGCCACGGTGCGGGTCAGCAGCTGCGAATCCTCTTTGGGCGCACCGATGCGCACAGCAACGTCGACGCCCTCCTCGACCAAGTCGACGAAGCGGTCGGTAAAACGGATGTCTGCGCGCAATTCTGGCCATTGCTTGAGGTACTGGTCCAGGATGGGCAACACATGGCGCTGGCCCAGTGACAGCGGCGCAGTCAGGCGCAGGGTGCCGGTGGGTTTGCCCCGACGCTGGGCCATGGTGCTTTCCACCTCGTCGAGGTCGTCCAGAATCTGCCGCCAGCGCTCGAACGCCACCAGGCCTTCGTCGGTCAGGCTCAGCTTGCGCGTGGTGCGGTTGAGCAGGCGCACGGCCATGCGCGCTTCCAGGCGGGCAATGCTTTTGCCAACCGCCGAACGGGTCAGGCCCAGGCTGGCGGCGGCCGCAGTGAAGCTACCGGCCTTCGCGGCGCTGACAAAGGCGGCGATGTCGCCGAAGCGGTTGGGTTCCATGGGTAGGTCCTGAAGCGGGTAGACCGCTGTAAATGGGTATGGACTCATCAAATTCAAGCTGGGGCTGCTGCGCAGCCCATCGCCGGCAAGCCAGCTCCCACACCGACCGCATTGAATTCAAGCCATGCGCCATATCTGTGGGAGCCTGGCTTGTCGTGGCGACGAACCGCGTCGATGGGCCGCAACGCGGCCCCAATTACTGCATCACGACAGGACCTTGATCACCAGCAAATGCACCGGATAGAACAGGTAACCCCAGCGCCCCACCGCAGGCACCCGCCAATCATCGTGCCGCAACAGCAGCATGCCAACCGGAATCGCCAAGGCTGCAGCCATCAGGGTCAGTAGGGTAACCGGTGCCAGCAGATGCCCAAGCAACCAGCTGTTGGTCAAATTCCCGCCCATGGCCAACAGGCAAGGCAGCAACCATGCAACCCCGCGCAGCCGGCGCGCCATCAACCACGCTGCCGGCAGCAATACGCCTGGCAAGCCGTACATCAACTGCTCGCTGACACCCCACCCGACCAGCAGGCCTGCGAAGCCCAGCACACGCGCCGATAGCAAAGGATGATGCACCGCCCAGGCAATAACCAACCCCAGCACCAGTGTCGGCATCACATTGAAGGTTTGCGCGCCACTGTCCAGCCAACGGTAGGCAGGCTCCGACAGCAGCGTGAACAGCAACATCAGCCCCAGGTAGCGCACGTTGCCCCGGGTATACAGTGCCCCGGCCCTGGCGCGCCCCACGTTCACTGCAATCGCCAGACAGAACAGCGGAAACGCCAGTCGGCCAAGCACGAACAGGCCATTAGCTTCAGGCCACAGGAAGCGCAAGTGGTCGGCGACCATGGTCAACATCGCCATCCACTTGACCAGGTCCAGTCCGGCCGAGCGCATGCCTTAGCGCCCGCGCTCGATGGGGCTCACGCCCAGGTAGCGTTCGGTCCACACGGCCAGCGGCAAAGGCGGTTGCTGTTCGGTGATGCGCCGCCAGATCAACACAAGGTCTGCGCCACTGAACATCGAGCCGGGCCCTGCGCCTTTGAACATGGAAGGCACATCGACAATCCAGTGCCCCTGGCCGTCACGGTGGGCCATGTTGAAACGAAAGGTGTAGTTGCCCGGGATGCCCATGCGCAGGTCGGTGACCACCAGCGCATCGCCGATCTGGTCGTAGCGCAACCAGTCATCGGTGAACCAGCGCAAACGCTGATGCAGGGGATCATTGGCCAGCGCTTGCGCCAGCTGCAGGTTACGCGGCAAGCGCTGCATCTCTGGCGCTTGCCGGTCGAACCCGCTGCTGATGCCTTCGTAATAATCGCCTTCGGGTGTCTTGGCCAACACCCGCCAGACCAGGCTGTTGAACGCAATCGGCACGGCGCGCACCTCGCTGGCCGCGATACCTTGCTGGTCCAGCGCCGCCTGAAAGCGCTGCTCGGCCGCCATGCGCCCGGCGAGGCCGAAGCCGAGGTAGGCCGTGCTGAACACCAGCGCCAGGGCCAACAGGCGTGTGGCACTGGCGGTCACACCCTTGCTGATGGCGTAAATGACCGCCGCCAGCAGTGGCACGGTGTAGATCGGGTCGATGATGAACACCGCCGCCCAGCTTTGCGGGGTGCCTTGCAGCGGCCAGAACAGCTGCGTGCCGTAGACCGTGAAAGCGTCGAGCAACGGATGGGTAATGAGTACCAGCCAGAACGCAAGAAACAGCCTGGCCAAGGTATAGCCCTTGTCAGGCCAGCATTTGTTCACCAGCCAGGCCAGCAACAAGGCTAGCCCGGTGAGCACGAACAGCGAATGGGAAAAGCCGCGGTGGTAGGTCATCTGCGACACCGGGTCGGCATAACGGATGATGACGTCGAGGTCGGGCAGCGTGCCTAGCGCCGCGCCATACAGCAGCGCGCGACGGCCCTGGATGCGGCCCAGTACAGCGCCTTGCAGGGCGGCGCCGAGAACGGCTTGGGTGATGGAGTCCAAGGGAGGCGTTCCTGAAAAGGTGGTTGCTGGAAACTACCCTCAACCAAGCCTGATACGCAATTCCCTGTGGTAGTGGCCTTGTGTCGCGACTGAGCTAACCAGCAGCCCCGGCTATCTCCGTTACCCTTAAGATCGCCGGGGCTGCTACGCTGCCCTTCGCCGGCAAGCCAGCTCCCACAGGATGGCGCATGGCCTAAGCTGGATGCAGTCGGTGTGGGAGCTGGCTTGCCGGCGATGTAGCCCAGGTTGGTACTGAGCACCCAGTCGCCCACTGGCTTGCTGTGCTTGACGCCGACAAAACCCTGCTCGTAGATGTCCTCCAGTTGCCCATACCACAGGCTGAAACTGCTCTGGTTGGCATTGAACGCATAATCGCCACCCACGTAGTTGAAGGCATCGCTCTCGGCCTGGCGCATTGGCACATGGCCAAGCATGGCGTTCATCTTGCCGTCGCCGCCTTTGTTGCGCAGGTGGGTGCTTTTCAGGTGCCCGGCCTGCACCGTCAGGCCGTCGATTTCTGCCGAACTGATACTGGCACCCTGGTATGTCGGCGGCAGCAGGCGGATATCGCTGAAGGTCAGCACTGGCAGGTTCGGTTGCAATTCGCCAATGCGCAGTTCGGTTTTCTACAAGCGCACTTTGAGGGTGGGTGCCAGGCGGCTGTATTCGTCGGCGGCGCGACCATCGCCATGCACCGGAAGCAGGCCGGTGTTGGCCCGGTCGGGGCTGCTGTCGAGCTTGATACCCAGCAGGCCCAGCGCATCTACGCCAAAGCCGACCGTACCGGGGGTGTAGCCGCTCTTGAAGTCGAGGATGAAGCCCTGGGCCCACTCCTCGGCCTTGGACTGCCTGTTGGCCCCGACAATGTCGGAAAAATCGCGGCTGAAATAGTAGTTACGGGCGCTCAGGGTAGCCTTCGAGTCCTCGAAGAAGCCGCCTTCGGCAGCCAGCAACGGTTGGCTGAGCAAAGTCAGGCCCAGGGCGACGCAAGGGGTATGATTCATTTCGAAGCTCTCTTGATCTTGTTTTTATGGGTAAAGCGTTGGGAACACGGCGGTTCAGGGTGTACGGCGCAGCACCTCCCGGGCAGGTGGCTGGCGCAACCTGAGCAACGCGTGGGTGAGCAGGCCGAACAGCAGCCCCCAGAACGCCGCCGACAGGCCAAGGAAGGCCACGCCCGAAGCGGTGACCAGGAAGGTGAACAGCCCGGCATCACGCTCGGCCGGTTCCGCCAGGCTGCGGGCCAGGGTCTCGCTGATGGCGCCATACAGGGCCAGGCCAGCCAGGGCGGCGATCAGCGCAGCAGGAAAGGCCGCGAACAACGACATCAAGGTGGCCCCGGCAATGCCCAGCAGCAGGTACAGCGCACTGCCGGCCACGGCTGCCACATAGCGCCGGCGGGGGTTTTCATGGGCTTCATGGCCGGTGCACAGGCTGGCGGTCACCGCCGCCAGGTTCAGCCCGTGGCAGCCGAACAGCGCCAGTGCTGCACCGGCCAGGGCACTGGCGCTGATCAGCGGGCTGGCCGGGTTGCGCAACACCGCCATGCCGGGCATGAACTGCCCGGTCAACGCCACCAGCACCATCGGCAGCGCCAGGCTGAACACCGCAGGCAGGCTGAACTGCGGGGTGACCCACTGTGGTGGCGCCAGCTCCAGTACCAGCGCCTCGCTGCGCAACGCCCCACTGGCCACCGTCACCAGCATGCCGACGCACAGCACAGCGGCCACCGCATATCGGGGTTGCACCCGGCGCATCAGCACGTAAGTGACGAACATTCCCAGCACCAGCACAGGCTGCACCGGCAAGGCGCGAAACACCTCGATGCCGAAGCTGAACAGGATGCCGGCCTGCATACCGGCGGCAATGGACCCTGGCAGGCGCGCGATGATGCG
Source organism: Pseudomonas sp. NPDC089407 (assembly GCF_044900445.1). Taxonomy (NCBI): domain Bacteria; kingdom Pseudomonadati; phylum Pseudomonadota; class Gammaproteobacteria; order Pseudomonadales; family Pseudomonadaceae; genus Pseudomonas; species Pseudomonas sp. NPDC089407. Next base: position 79,603 of record NZ_JBJDNB010000004.1, on the reverse strand, counting down.
GTCGAAGGCGCCGCTGATGCCGATCAGCAGCAGGACCAGGTTGGCCACCAGGTAAGCGCCTACGGCCTGCTCCAGGCCCAGTTGCGGCAAGGCGGTGACCAGCAGTGCGGAGCCTGGGATGGACCAGGCGATCACCACCGGGACGCGGTAGCGCAGGCTGAGCAGCGCACCGAGTACTGCACTGCCCATGGACACTGCCCACACCCAGGACGACAGTTGCTGGTGCGACAGGCCGGCGGCTTCGGCGGCGTGGAAGATGATCACCAGCGGGCGGGCGTAGGAAATCATCGTGGCGATGCAGCCGGCGACGATGGCGGACAGTGAACTGTCCGTGATCAGGATTTTCATGGCACCTCTGGCATCAGTGATGGATGGCAAGGGCTACGCCCTTGATCGCCGGCAAGCCAGCTCCCACAGGGGGGCGCAGGATCTGGAATCAGTGGAGATGCTGTGGGAGCTGGCTTGCCGGCGATTGGGCCTCAGGCTTCCTGCAACGCCCGCGGCCGCGCACTGCGCTGTTCATCCGCCCTGCCCTGGGCCAACTGCAACTGGAAGTCGAACGTCAGCTCGGCATGCCGCCCCGCCGCACCCTCGACAAACACCACCTCGCCCACCAACCCATCCCGCGTGGCGTAGGCAAAGTCGTCCCACAGGTACTTGTCCCCCGACAGGTTGATCTGCGTGGTCAGGTGCCGATGCCCCGGCGCCGAAATGAAGAAGTGCACATGCGCCGGGCGCTGGCCATGGCGACCCAGCAGGTCGAGGCATTCCTGGGTTGGCCCCTGCGGGTCGCAGCCGTAACCGGATGGCACGATGGAGCGCACCCGGTAGCGCCCTTGTGCATCGGTGACGATGCGCCGGCGCAAGTTGTACTCGGACTGGCCCTGGTCGAAGAACGAGTAAGTGCCGCGGGTGTTGGCATGCCACAGGTCGACCGTGGCACCCGCCAGCGGCTGGCCGTGTGGGTCAAGCACCCGCCCCTCCAGGTACATGACCGTGGCCACGCCCTCCTCACTGCCGTCATCCATGCGCACTTCTCCTTCAGCCATGGGCGCACCCGCCACGTACAACGGGCCTTCGATGGTACGCGGGGTACCACCGGCCAGCCCGGCCTGCGCGTCCTTGGCATCCTGCAGCAGGTCGAGGAAGTGCTCGATGCCCAGCCCCGCGACCAGCAGCCCGGCTTCGCCGCGCCCGCCCAGGCGGTTGAGGTAGTCGACGGCGTGCCAGAACTCGTCCTCGCTGATTTCCAGGTCTTCGATCAGCCGGGCGGTGTCCTGCAGCACGCGCTGCACAATGCGCTTGAGGCGCGGGTTGCCGGCATCGTTGCCAAAGCCTGCGGCCTCCTCGAAGCACCGCTGTACCTCGGCAGTGTGGGAAATATTCACGGTCATGTGGGCATACCTCATGTTGTTTTTCTCGATTACGCCTGCGCCGCAACCGCCTGGGCGTGGCGCCGGCCACTGGCCAGGTGCACGGCCATGGCCAGCGCGGCGATGGCGCCAGGGATGGCGAATGCGATGAAGTTGAGTTGCAGCGGCAGATTGATACCCATCAGGGCGCCGCCCAGCAGCGGGCCGACAATGGCGCCATTGCGGCCAATGCCCGACGCCCAGCCCAGGCCGGTGGAGCGCACCGACAGGCCGTACATTTGCGCAGCGCCGGCATACAGCAGGATTTGAGTGCCAATGGTGGTGGCGCCGGCAATGAAGATCAGCAGGTACAGCACCAGCATCGGGCTGTTTACCCCCAGCAGGCTGATCGACAGCGCGGCCGCAATGAAGAACGCTACCTTGACCTTGACCAGGTTGTAGCGGTCCCCCAGCCAGCCGCCGAGAATTGCACCGGCCATGCCACCAAAGTTCAGTGCCAGCAGGAACGACAGGCTTGAACCCAGGCTGTAGCCGGCGTTGGCCATCAGTTTCGGCAGCCACGAGCTAAGCGCATAGACCATCAGCAGGCAGCAGAAGAACGCCAGCCACAGCGCAAGGGTGCGAATGGCTAGGCCGTTGCGGAACAGTTCGAGGACGGCGGTGAACTTGCCGGCCCTTTCGCGGGACAAGCCCGCTCCCACAGACAAGCCCGCTCCCACAGGGGCGACCAGCACATCATCAGGTTGTACATCGCAGCCTGGGTCCAAGCGCTTGAGCAGCTTGCGTGCCTCGTCGCCACGGCCCTGGCGCACCAAAAAACCGATCGATTCCGGCAGGTAGTAGAGGATCACGGGCAACAGCAACAGCGGCACAGCGGCAGCGAAGAACATCGACTCCCAGCCGAAACGCGGCAGCATGAAGATGCCGACGCCTGCCGACAGCATGCCGCCCAGCGAATAGCCACTGAACATGATCGCCACCAGCGTACTGCGCAGGCGCTTGGGCGCGTATTCATTCATCAGCGCGACAGCATTGGGCATCAGGCCCCCGCAGCCCAAACCGGCGATAAAGCGGTAAATGCCGAACTCACTGGGGCTGCTGGCAAAGCCATTGAGGATGGTCGCCCCCGAGAACAAGGCGAAACAGATGGCAATACCCTTCTTGCGCCCGATGCGGTCGGCCAGGCTGCCGAATGCCAGGGCGCCGAACATCATGCCGAATAGCGCATAGCTGCCCAGTGCACCGGCCTGCAACGGGGTCAGGCCCCACTCTTTCATGATCACCGGCAGTACCACGCCGTAGATGAACAGGTCATAGCCGTCGAAAATCAGCAGCAGGCCGCACCAGGCCATGACCATCCAGTGGAACAGGGTAAAGCGCGCGTTATCGATGATCGGGTGTACGTCAAGGGTTCGCATGGCATCTGTCGCTCTTGTTTTTGTTGTGATGGAAAGCTGTTGCCTTGGGGGGCTGCTCAGCCGAGGTCGCCGCCCCCTACCGGCAGGGTCACGCCGGTGATGTACGAAGCTTCGTCGGACGCCAGGAACAGGATGGCCCCGACCTGCTCGTCGATGCTGCCGTAGCGGTGCATCAGGCTGCTGTCGAGGGTCTGGTCGACGATCTGCTGGTACCAGTGTTTTTCCTGTTCGGTTTGCTCGGCGCTGTTGCGTGGTACGCGCCGCGGTGGGGCTTCGGTGCCGCCGGGGGCCGTGGCGTTGACGCGGATGCCACGCCCGGCGGTTTCAAAGGCAAGGCACGCGGTCAGCGCGTTGACCCCGCCCTTGGCCGCACCGTACGGCACGCGGTTGACACCCCGGGTGGCGATCGACGAGACGTTGACGATGGCGCCACTGCCGCGTTCGAGCATGTACGGCAGTGCCGCGTGGCAGCACCACAGGGTGGGGAACAGCGAACGGCGTACTTCGGCCTCGATCTGTTCGACCTCGTAGTGTTCGAAGGGCTTGGCCCAGATGGTCCCGCCGACGTTGTTGACGAGGATGTCGAGGCGACCGAAGTTTTCTACGGCGCTGGCCATGACCCGAGCGCAGCCGGCGTGTTGTTCGAGGTCGGCGGTGAGGGTCAGCATGCCTTCGCCGGCCAGTTCGTGGACCAGTTCGGAACGGTCTACTGCAACCACTTGCGCGCCTTCGGCCTTGAGCCGCCAGCACACGCCGCGGCCGATGCCCTGGGCAGCACCGGTGACCAGGGCGACCTTGCCTTGGAATCTGTTGTTCATCTGCATCTCCTGCTTGATCCGCGTCAGGGCAATCGGGAGGGCTGCACCCTCCATCGCGACGCAAGGCCGCTCCTACATGGATCGCATCTCCCTGTAGGAGCGGCCTTGTGTCGCGAAAGGGCCGCAAAGCGGCACCGGCAATCTGTCAGGCCGCCGCCGCAAATTTTTCGTAATAGAAGTTGGCCGGGGTAATGCCCTGCTCACGCACGTACTGGCTCACCGCCTCGACCATCGGCGGTGGTCCGCACAGGTACACGTCCACATCGCCGTCGTTCAGGTGGCATGGCGCGATGTGCTGGGTCACGTAGCCCTTTTGCGGGTACTGGCTGTCCGGGTTGGCCACGCAGGCGCTGTAGGTGAAGTTGGGGATGCGTGCCGCCAGCGCTTGCAAGCGGTCGAGCTCGACCAGGTCGAAGTCGTTGGTCACGCCATAGATCAGGTGCAGCGGGTGCTCGCTGCCCTGCTCCGCGATGTTCTCCAGCATCGCCGTGAACGGCGCCAGCCCGGTACCGCCGGCCAGCAGTAACAGCGGGCGCTGGATAGGCCGCAGGTAAAAGCTGCCCAGCGGCCCGGCCAGGCTCATGCTGTCGCCGGCCTTGGCCAGGTTGGTCAGGAAACTACTCATCAGCCCGCCCGGCACGTTGCGGATCAGGAAGCTGACTTCGCCGTCCTTCTGCAGCGAGCTGAACGAGTAGGCGCGGCTCTGTTCGCTGCCCGGCACCTTGAGGTTGACGTACTGCCCCGGCAGGAAGGCCAGGCGGCTGAGGGCGTCGCCCTTGATCGACAAGGCAATGGTGCTGGCAGACAGCTGGCGTACATCGCTGATAGCCGCCTCGAAGCTGGCCTGTTCGGTCTTGCACAGCTGCGACGAGGCCGGGATGCGGATGACGCAGTCGCTTTCGGCGCGCATCTGGCAGGTCAGCACGTAGCCTTCGCCGATTTCGTCTTCGCTCAGGGCGTCTTCGATGAAGTTGTCGCCCAGGTCATAGCGCCCGGACTCGGCCTTGCACTTGCAGGTGCCGCAAGCGCCGTCGCGGCAGTCCAGGGGGATGTTGATGCCCTGGCGGTATGCCGCATCGGCGACGGTTTCGTGGCCTGTGGCTTCAATGAAACGGGTGACCCCGTCCTCGAAATTCAGTGCGATCTGATAGCTCATGTTGCACCTCGCGGGCGAGCCTGGCCACGGCGCGTCGCAGGACGCCCCGGGCATTGCTCGCAAAAACCCTGGTTCAGATGTGGTAGATGTCGATGACCTGGCGCACGTAGTCGTTCTTCAGCACCACCTTCTTGGCCTTGATCAGCGGCTGCTCGCCGCGCAGGTCAAGGGTGTAGAAGCTGCTGCCGAAGTAACTGTCGGTGGTCTTGTAGCGGAAGCTCAGGGTGTGCCAGTTGAAGCGCACCAGGCAGCTGCCCTCGCCCTGTTCGACGATCTCGATGTTGCTGATGTTGTGCGAGGTGCGGGTGTCGGGCACGGTCGCACTGGAGCGCTCGGTCTTGATGCGGAACACACGGTCTTCCAGGCCGCCGCGGTTGCCGTACCAGATCAGCGAGATTTCGCTTTGCGGGTCTTCTGTGAGGGTGTCGTCATCGTCCCAGCTGGGCATCCAGAAGGTGGCATCGCTGGCGTACAGCTCCAGCCACTGGTCCCACTGGGCGTCGTCCAGGTAGCGCGCCTCACGGTAGAGGAAGTCGCGCACGGTTTCATACAGGCTCATTGCACGGCCTCCACGGGGACCAGTTGCTGCTCGTCCTTGAGGGCCTGGACCATGGTGTCCTGCCAGTACTTGTGCTGCAGCACGAACAGGCCTTCGTCCTCGGTGCGTACGCCGGACAGCAGCGGCTTCAACTCGATCTCCCGGGCCGCCTCGTCAGCCCCTTCCACCCAGTGCGCCGCACCGCGGGACATGTCGTTCCAGCCGGTACCGCCGCCATAGCCGGTTTGGCACGAGCGGAACTCTTCCAGGTCGTCCGGGGTGGCCATGCCACTGACGTTGAAAAAGTCTTCGTACTGCCGGATGCGTTTGGCGCGGGCGTCGGCGCTCTCGCCTTTTGGCGCGATGCAGTAGATGGTGATTTCGGTCTTGTTCACCGAAATCGGCCGGGCGATGCGGATCTGCGAGCTGAACTGGTCCATCAGGTACACGTTCGGGTACAGGCACAGGTTGCGCGAGTTCTCGATCATCCAGTCAGCGCGGGCCTGGCCGTAATCGGCGGCCAGTTGGTCGCGACGCTCGTAGGCCGGGCGGTCTTCCGGGTTGGCCCAGCGGGTCCACAGCAGCAGGTGGCCGTGGTCGAAGGAATAGAAGCCACCGCCCTGCTTGGCCCAGGCGCCGGCGCTCATGGTCTTGATCTCGTCACCCGCTTCGCGCTGCTTGCGCTGGTTCTGGGTGGCGGCGTAGTTCCAGTGTACGGAGCTGACGTGGTAGCCATCGGCGCCGTTTTCGGCGGTGAGCTTCCAGTTGCCTTCGTAGATGTACGAGCTGGCACCGCGCAGCACTTCCAGGCCTTCTGGCGACTGGTCGACAATCATGTCGATGATCTTGGCCGATTCGCCCAGGTGCTCGACCAGCGGTTTCACGTCGGCATTCAGGCTGCCGAACAGGAAGCCCCGGTACGACTCGAAGCGCGCCACCTTGGTCAGGTCGTGCGAGCCGTCGCAGTTGAAACTGTCGGGGTAGCCGGCGTTGCTCGGGTCCTTGACCTTGAGCAGCTTGCCGCTGTTGTTGAAGGTCCAGCCGTGGAACGGGCAGGTGTAGCTGGAGCGGTTGCCGCGCTTGTGTCGGCACAGCATGGCGCCGCGGTGGCTGCAGGCGTTGAGGAAGGCATTGAGCTCACCGTCCTTGTTGCGCGCGATGAAAATCGGCTGGCGCCCCATGGTCAGGGTGAGGAAGTCGTTCTTCTCGGGGATCTGGCTTTCGTGCGCCAGGTAGATCCAGTTGCCCTCGAAGATGTGTTTCATTTCCAGGTCGAACAGGCGTGGGTCAGTGAACATCTCGCGCTTGCAGCGGTAGATGCCCTTTTCACGGTCATCCTCGAGCATGGCATTGAGGTAGTCGAATCCCAGGGGCATGGCCAGGGTCTCCCTTGTTATTGTTTAGACCTGGTCAGGTTAGGGAGACCGCTGGCGGGGGACTATCCGGATTGTGCAGAGTGTTATCCAGCTTTGCCAGGATCTCGCACTTCTGTCAAAAGCCGTCTAGGGTCATGGAGCCAGCTGTTTTGAGGGATGTCCACTGCTTCTGTCATTCTTTGATGAAGCGCATCAAGAACCCTGAGTGCTTCAAGCCTCTGGTCCTGCTCCGCTACAAGCCAACTGCCTACAAAACTCCCAAAATGTGAATTTTTTTCAATAGACACCGCGTTTTTCGCCATACGATCTGCCAACGTGATAACGCTGCCCTCTACCAGCAACTTCTGCCCATCAGACCACATCGGCGCGTTCATGATGGGTTCTATCTGACGTCCATAACCGCGGCCTAGTGCGTCAACCGCGTCAACTACGCGCTGGCTTACTACACGGGGGACAGGCTTGCCTCCCTTTAAGTCTGGATTGACGGTATACCCGCTTTTGCTTCCCGCCTTGGTCCGGATGCTTGAGAGTTTTGCTTTAGGTAACTTCATATGACCGCTCGGGTCAGTATTGTTAACGGGGTCTCCAGCGCAATAGGCGTAACAGTTCATGCCTCCATCCCCCATCGGGCTCAAACTGTCAGGGCTATGGAACCTCATCAAGACCGGATTGAATGCGCGGTACCCATTCCCCAGCAGGTAGTGCCCTGTGGCAGGCTCCTTTCTCTGCCCGCTGAAGCGCAGCACGGATGCGCGTGGCTTGCGCCCGTCATACCCATAAACTGTGTATTGAAGCGAACAAGAGAAATGTTGTGACGTCGACATGGCTTCCACCTTTTATCCGCAATGGAGTAAAGGGTGGGTTGTGCAAGAAAAGCAGGCAACTGGCAGAATTATCAGGTGACAACGCTAACGCGCCTCACCTGTGGCGCTTGAACGTCTGCGAAGGCAGCTCTCCAAACTGCTGCCGATAGACTTCAGAGAACCGCCCAAGATGCAGGAAACCGTAATCCAGGGCCAGCTCCGTCACACTGCGCACGCCACAGGTGGGGTCGTTCAGGCACGCATACACCCGCGCCAGCTTGCGCTGGCGCACGTAATGCTTGGGCGTAGTCCCCAGGTGCTGGTCAAATAACGCATACAACGAACGCAAGCTCAAGCACGCCTGCTCTGCCAGCACTTCAGCCGGTAGCTCCAGTTTCAGGTTGCGTTCGATGTAGTCGAGTATGCGCTCCAGGCCCGCTTGCGGAGCGCTCAGGCTTTCGCGGCGGATATTGGTGCTCATCAGGGTCAGCAGCTTGCTGGCGACGATCTGGCTGTAATGGCCCTGCACCCTCGGCAACGAATCGCTGACCTCCGCCTCATGACAAACCATGGCCAACAGATTGACGAAGCCGTCCAGTTCGTCCAGCCGATAATGGTTGCGCAGGAAGCGCACACCGCCATCGGGCCGGTGCCAGCGCTGTTCATCGCAGATCGAATCCAGCAACCGGGTCGGTACCTTGAGGATGAACTTCTCGCAGTCTTCCGAATAGGTCAGGTCAACCGGGTCGTCGGGGTTGATCAGCAGCAGCTCGCCCGGCACCAGGTGTTGCTCGCGCTTGTGCCCGCGCCACAGGCAGTTGCCATTGAGCAGCACTTGCAGGTGGTAGATGGTTTCCAGCGCTGGCGAAGTCACCCGCACGCTGCCGCCGTAGCTGATGCGGCACAGGTCCAGTTCGGCGAACTTGCGGTGGCTGAGGCTGGCCTGGGGGTGGGTGGTGCGCGACAGGCCGATGCAATGCTGGCCGACATGCTGGTTGACATAATCGGACACAGCATAGGGGTCGGCGTGGTGAAACACGCTACTGCGTTCGCTCAGCAGGCGGCTTTCCATAGGCAAGGCACTCGGTATCGTTATTGTTCTGGTCGCCGATTCCTACAGCCTTGTGGGCGGTGGTTGCGGTCGTCACGGTCATTCTAACGGGCCGGTTGCGGGGCATGGGGACAGGCGACAACCGGTGGATGGGCACACTACAGCAAAAAGGCGGGGGTTGGGCAATGCGGCGATGGGATTGGTTGGGCGGATAGCGGACAGTCGGGGGGTGATTGCTGTTCGGTTATCGAACACTTTTGCAGGTCTGGCCCTATCGCCGGCAAGCCAGCTCCCACAGGGATACCTCCAGCTTTGAGGGCTGCACGGACCTGTGGGAGCTGGCTTGCCGGCGATAGGGCCGGAAAAGCCTCACACAACTCTGGCTCAATACACTGCCACATCCTGCCGCCCTGCCCACCCCTGGCTACGCGCCCGGTACTGCCGAGGGGCAATGGCAAACAACTCACGAAAGCGCCGGTAGAAATGCGGAAAGCTGACAAACCCGCTGGCCACCGCCACTTCGGTCAATGACTTGCTGGTGTGCTGCAGCAGTTGCCGGGCATGGGTCAGGCGCAGTTCCAGGTAATAACGCGGTGGCGTAGCCTGCACATGGCGGCGGAACAGGCGTTCCAGGTGGCGACGGGACAAGCCGGCGTGTTCGGCGATCTCGTCGATGCCGATCGGGTCTTCGATGTTGGCGTGCATCAGCTCCAGCGCCAGGCGTACGCCCTTGGGCAAGCTGGGGTCGATTTCCGCGGCGCTGGCGGGGGCATCGCTCATCACCCGCGCACGGTCACAGGCCAGCATCTGCTCCACGGCCCGGCGCAAGGGTGCGCCACCGCACTGCTCCAGCATCGCCAGCATCATGTCCAGGGCACTGCTGGCACCCGCGCAGCTCATGCGCCGACGGTCCAGTACATGGGCCTGGCGGCTGATGCGCACTTTGGGGAACAGCTCGCTCATCATCGCCCGGCCATCGGGGTGAAAGGCGCAGTCGTGCTCGTTGAGCAAACCGGCTTCGGCGAGGAAGTACGCGCCATTCCACAAACCGCCCAACTGGCAACCGTGCTGGTCGGCCTGGCGCAGTTTGGTGCGCAGTTGCGGCGCGGTTTCCAGGCGTACGCGAAAGCCCCCGCATACCAGCAGGCAGTCCAGGCCTTGCAGGTCGAGGTCGGCGAGTTGGGTGTTGACCGGCAAGGCGATGCCCAGGTCGCTCATCACCTGCTCGCCCTCGCCGACCACGTGAACCTGAAACAACGGCGTGGCGCTCATGAGGTTGGCGGTGACCAGGCTGTCCATGGCCGCGGTGAAGGCCATCATCGAGAAGTGCTCGCGCAGGACGAAGGCCACGCGCTGGCAGGGCATTGACAGTGTGGTGCGGATGGCGGGGTCCAGATGGGCCAGGTTGGTATTCTTGAGGATGCTTTCGAAGTGGCTCATGGCGTTAACTCAACAGCGGGAAATCGCGTTGGCTTCTTCGCGGGCAAGCCCGCGAAGAAGCCAACACTGATGAAACAGGTTACTTGCCGGCCTGGGCCGCCGCGTCACGTGAAGCCTGCAGCCACTGGTCAAACTGCTGGCGGTGCGCTGCAACCCATTCCTTGGCGTGGCGGGTGATGTCGGCGGGCTTCTTTTCACCCTGCTGCATCTTCAGGTTCTGGTTGCTCTCGTCATCGGTGCTGATCTGCACCAGCGACAGGAACTTCAGCGCTGCCGGGTTCTTTTCGGCGAATTCCTTGTTCAGCACAGCCACCACCTTGTCGACGGCAAAGCCCAGGTTCTTGCCGTGGTACATGGTATCGACGCTATTGTCGCCGCCCGGCAGGTCGGTTTTCGGCACTTCCAGCCAGACCACGTCCTTGCCTTCGACGAGTACGCTGGCGATCCACTGCGGCACCCAGGTGAAGTACAGGATCGGCTTGCCTTCCTTGAAGCGGGTAATGGTGTCGGCCATCAGCGCGAAGTACGACCCCTGGTTGACGGTGATGCTCTTGTCCAGGTCGTAGGCCTTCATGTGGTGGGCAATCACCAGCTCGCAACCCCAGCCCGGGTTGCAGCCGGTCATGTCGGCCTTGCCGTCACCGTCGGTGTCGAACAGCTTGGCAATTTCGGGCTTTTTCAGGTCGGTGATGTACTTGATGTTGTATTGGTCGGCAGTCTTCTTGTCGATCAGGTAACCCTGGGCCACGCCCGGCAGGATGTTGCCGGTTTTGACCATCACATCGTCACCGCCGGCCTGCTGATAGAACTTGTCGTGCAGCTTTTCCCACAGGTGCACGGTGAAGTCGGCATCGCCGCTGGCCAAGGCCACCATCATCACGCCGTATTCGGTCTCCTTCGGTTCCTGCACCTTGTAGCCCAGCTCGCGCAGGCCTTCCATGGCCACTTCGCCGCGGAAGCGCTCTTCGGCGATGGAGGGGAAGATCGGGGTGACCTTAACGCCATCGCCGGGCTTTTCCGCCGAAGCTTGTGCGCCGAGCGCAGCGGCTACCAGGGTCAGCGCGGTGGCGCATTTGAGGATGCTGCGGGTGAACGTGGATTGGTGCATCGTCGCTTACCTTTTTCTGATTTTTATCTTCAAGTGCGGCAGATCGAACGTCTCAAAAGTCTTGCTGTGCTCAGGCGGTCTTGCGCCGCTCTTGCGCCTGGCCTGCGCCACACAGGCGCAGCACCACCCCTACCGGGCCAGTGTGGTACCAGCGCAGGCTCGGGTCGGCGCTGGTGCGGGCGCCCATGGCCTGGGTCAGGCGGTCGAGGAAAATCGCCAGCAGTACCAGCCCTACGCCGCCGACCGTGGCCAGGCCCATGTCCAGCCGGCCGATGCCGCGCAGCACCATCTGGCCCAGGCCACCGACCGAAATCATCGAGGCGATCACCACCATCGACAGCGACAGCATCAGGGTCTGGTTCAGGCCGGCCATGATGGTCGAAGTGGCCAGCGGCAGTTGCACGCGGGTCAGCATTTGCCGTGGGGTACAGCCAAAGGCGCGGGCGGCTTCGATCTTGTCTTCCGGCACCTGGCGGATGCCCAGGTTGGTCAGGCGCACCAGCGGCGGCAGGGCGAAGACGATGGTCACCAGCACCCCGGGCACGTTACCGATGCCGAACAGCATCACCACCGGTACCAGGTAAACGAACGCCGGCAAGGTCTGCATGGCGTCGAGCAGTGGCCGGATGATGCTTTCCAGGCGGTTGCTGCGGGCGCAGACGATGCCCAGCGGAATGCCGATCACCGCGCAGAAGAACACCGAGGTCAGTACCAGCGCCAGGGTGGTCATCGACTCCGACCACACACCGATCAGGCCGAGCAAGGTCAAGGTGATGAAGCACAACAGCGCCATGCGCTTGCCGGCCAGCTGCCAGCCCAGCAACGATGAGAGGATGATGCCGATGGTGGGCGGGATGCTCTGCAGGGTGAACTCGATGCCATTGAGCACCTGGTCGATCGGCCAGCGAATGGCGCGAAACACCTCACGGAAGTTGTGCACCAGGAAGTTGAGCGTCGCGGTGACCCAGTCGCCCAACGGGATGGTGGCCGCCTGGAACGGGTCGAGAAGGCTGAATTCGGACATGAGGGCATACCTCTTTGTTGTTTTAGTTGCGGCTCAGGGTCTGCAGCAGCGCGTTCTTCGACAGCGTGCCCTTGAAGGCGCCCTGGCGGTCGAGTACCGGCACCGGGTACGGCAAGTCGGCGGCAATGCCCAGCACCTCGTGCAGCGGCGTGTCGGTGTACACCGGGCGCTGCTCGTGCAGGCTGTAGCGGTCACTGGCGGTAGCGCCGTGGGCGTCGGTGTCGACTACACCCAGCAGCTGCCCGCGGTCGTCGATCAGGTAGCCGAATGGCACACCGGCCTGGAAGCTCGGTGCCTTGCCGTTGACCTTGCACACCACGGCTGGGTCGAACCTGGCCACATCGCCGGCCTTGAGCACCCGCGAGCTGTCGAAACTCTTGAAGAAGGTGCGCACGTAGTCGTTGGCCGGCTGGTTGATCAGCTCCTGCGGGGTGCCGATCTGCACCACGCGGCCACCTTCCATGATCGCGATGCGGTGGCCGATGCGGATGGCTTCTTCGATGTCGTGGGAAATGAAGATGATGGTGCGTTGCTGTTCGGCCTGCAGGCGGATCAGCTCGCCCTGCATTTCACTGCGGATCAGCGGGTCGAGGGCAGAAAACGCCTCGTCCATCAGCAGGATCGCCGGGTCGTTGGCCAATGCCCGGGCCAGCCCTACGCGTTGCTGCATGCCGCCGGACAGCTGGTGCGGGTAGCTGTGCTCGTGGCCGGCCAGGCCAACCTGGCTCAAGGCTTCACGGGCACGGCTGTGGCGTTCGCCTTCCGGCACGCCGGCAATCTCCAGGCCGAAGGCGGTGTTTTCCAGCACGCTCATGTGCGGCATCAGCGCGAAGGACTGGAACACCATGCCCATTTCCTTACGGCGCACGTCGAGCAGGGCTTTGTCGGAGAGCCCGGTAATTTCCTTGCCGTTGAGGTGGATGCTGCCGGAGGTGGGTTCGATCAGGCGGTTGAACAGCCGCACCATGGTCGACTTGCCCGACCCGGAAAGGCCCATGATGACGAAGATCTCGCCACGCTTGACGGAAAAGCTGGCATCGAACACGCCGACGACGTGACCGGTCTTGCTGAAAATTTCGTTCTTGTCGGCCCCCTTGCGGAGCATCTCCATGGCCAGGTTCGGGTTGGGACCGAACACCTTGAAGATGTTTTTCACCGAAAGAATCTCATCGGCATGGCTCATACGACCCTCTTTATTATGCTTATTAACCAATCTTTCAACATCGCACTTTCATCAAGGCGGGTAGCGATCAGTGCGAGTACGCTTGGCAGTCCGTTCAAATTCGAACGTGAGTCAAAACCGGCACGCAGAATGTCCTGCTTCAAAAAATTATCGACATCGATGTCTCGAATGTCGCGCCGTGGTTTTAACGTTAGGCCCTGCACCAGAGCGGGTCCAACGACATTTGTTTCACGCTAACCATTACCTGAAGTTATCAATCAGGGCCAAAGCCTGGCCCCAGAGCCCCTGCGCACTTACCAGTGGGCGTGGAACAGGCTAGAGTGGACCGATTGGCTAGACGAAGGACCCCGCCCCGCCTTATGGTCAGACATTCCGAACCCGATCAGACGCTGATCAAAATGCCCTCGCTGCGCGCGGTCAAAGTCTTCGTCGCTGCCGCCAAGTACCAGAACTTCACCCGTGCCGCCGAGGCGCTATGCGTGACCCAGGCCGCCGTCAGCCGGCAGATCCGTGAGCTCGAGACCTACCTGGGCGCCGAGTTGTTCACCCGTGTCGGGCGTGCGGTGGAGCTGACCGTGGCCGGCTCGATCTTCTTCGATGCGGTGCAGTTGTCGTTCGTCAACATTTCCCAGGCGGCCGAGCGCATCCGCAGCAACACTAATACCAAGCACGTGGTCACCCTGTGCTGTTCACCGGCGTTCGCGGCCTTGTGGATGGGCCCGCGCATGCCCAGGTTCTTCGACGAGAACCCGGACATCGATATCAACCTGGTCACCACGCAGAACTTTCTGTCGATGGAGCCAGGGGTACGCCCGGACATCTACATCACCAAACTGGGCAAGGTGCAGGCAGGCTACAGCTCGCACCCGCTCAACCATGACGTGATCTACCCGGTGTGCACCCCGCAGTACCTGGCGCAGCACCCGGAGGTGCGCACCCTGCAGGGCTTGCGCGACGGCACCCTGCTTAACCTCAGCCCCTATGGCCGTTCACAGGTGGCCGAGCATGTGGACTGGAATGTGTGGCTGGCCTTCCATGACGTCGACCTGAAAAGCCGCGCCAACACCGCGCCGCATTTTTTCAATGCCAACGACTACAACCTGCTGGTGCAGCTGGCCCTGGGCAACCAGGGCGTGGCGCTGGGCTGGCACCACCTGGTTGCGCCACTGGTTGCGCAGGGGTTGCTGGTCAGGCCGGTGCAAGAAGAACTGGTGCTCAAGGACACCTTCCACTTCCTGGCCTTCAATGAAGACAAGGAGCATGAGTCCAGTTGCCGGCGGTTGCGGGACTGGTTGCTGGATGAGTTTCGGCCGTTGCTGGAATCGTTGCGCAGCCGGTGATCTATTGACTTAGCAGGACCTGTGGGAGCGGGCTTGTCCCGCGAACACCGGCAACGCCGGTGCCATACACCGCGTCGCCTGCTTCGCGGGGCAAGCCCGCTCCCACAACGACCACTGCTTCCTTCGCGACAGCGCAGCCCGCACAGGCAACCCACCCCCCAGAAACAACTTGTTATCAAACCACCCCCGCCATTCGGCCACTTTCCCACATCAACCCGCACGCATCTGCTAAAAAAGCCCCCATGCCCACCCTCTTCCTCACCCACCTGCGCCGCCGCTGGCTCGCCTGGCTGTGCGCCACCTTGCTGGTCATCGGCCTGCCCACCAGCTGCGCCGTCCTGCAGCACAAGGAGCGCGAGCTGGTGTTCCGCGTCGAGCCCGGGCAAGCCAGCTGGTTCCGTGGCCTGCCCGGCGATGTGCAGGAGCTCGACCTGCGCCCGCGCAGCTTCAGCGCCAACCAGAGCCTGCACGCCTGGTGGTGGCCGGCCCAGCGCGCCAATGCCCCGGCCATCCTCTACCTGCATGGCGTGCGCTGGAACCTGACCGGCCAGCTGTTCCGCATCGAGCAACTGCATGCCATGGGCTATTCGGTGCTGGCCGTGGATTACCGCGGCTTCGGCCAAAGCCGTGGCGATCTGCCCTCAGAGGCCACGGTGTATGAAGATGCACGCATCGCCTGGGAGCGTTTTGCCCAATTGCAGCCGGATGCCGGCAAGCGCCTGATCTTCGGCCACTCGCTGGGTGGTGCCGTGGCGGTGGAACTGGCGAGTGAGTTGGCGGCTGAAGCACAGAAGAGCGGCGCCGCGGCACCGGCACAAGGTTTGATACTGGAGTCGACCTTCACTTCACTGGGCGATGTCGCTGCAGCAGTGGCCAACACGTCCCTGCCGGTGCGCTGGTTGATGTCTCAGAAGTTCGACTCGCTGGACAAGATCAAGGATGTCGGCTTGCCCGTGTTGCTGGTGCACGGGCTGGATGACCGCTTCGTACCGCCGCGCTTCAGCCAGCAGCTGTACGACGCCGCCCAACAGCCCAAGACATTGCTGCTGGTGCCGGGGGCGAGCCACAACAACAGCATGAGCCTGGCCGGGCAGCGTTACCGAAAAGCGATCCAGGCGCTGCTCTAAAGCAATCACTGGCCCTGTGTGTAGGAGCGGCCTTGTGTCGCGAAAGGGCTGCAAAGCAGCCCCTCCAATGTGTCAGTGTGGCTGAGATCTTGGGGCCGCTGCGCGACCCTTTCGCGACACAAGGCCGCTCCTACAAGAGGCCGGCGTAACAGCTGAGGTCACTGCACAGGCAGGAAATTCATCAGCAGCAGACTCTGGGCATAGTTGAGCCCGATACGCCGATACCGCTCATCCAGCAACTCGGCCAGCAAATCCAACCGCGCCACGATCTTGCCGAACTCCACGGCAAAGCTCAGGTTGCTGCCCTCCTCCGAAATCTCGTTGGAGAACAGCAGCAGCACCCCATTGGCGTCCTGCCGCTGGCTCAACATCCAGGTGGCTTTCTCGATATTGCGCGCGGCGTTGTTGATGAACAGCGGGTCAAGGGTGTCGGTCATGTAGAACTCGGTACGCCCGCCATGGGCGGTGATCAGCATGCTGCCGATGGCGTAGATGAACGCGCCCACGCGGTCACCGCGAAACTCCGGGCTCAAGGCGTAGCTCAACGCCGCCAGGTCGCGGCGGTTGCCCAGTTGCGGCAGCGGTTGACGCTGTTCGATGGCGATACGGATCTGCCGCTCGGCGGTGGCGGCGTCGACGTAGCCGGACATCTTCCACTGGTTGGGGTTGCGCAGGTAGAGCTTGTTCATCAGCAGGTACAGGCTTTGCAGGTTGTCACGCATCGACAGCGTGGCCAGGCGGTCGACGCTGGTCTGGAACAGTTCGCTGGGCTTACCGTTGCCGAACTGGTCGAGCATGTCGCGGCCCTGCTGCTGGGTGCAGGCGCACAGGCATGTGAGGGCACCTGTCAGCAGCAGGCGGGAGAGGAAATGGGGGTAGCTTGCAACCATCGGCACCGGGTCGATATTCGGCGGCTGTACTGGGGATCAGAGCAGCCTGGCCAAGCATAGAGCCCGGAAATCGGAAAAAGTGCGGTGCCTGGGGGAAATGGAGGCCAGCACAGACCACACAAGATCACATCGCGCTACGCAACATCTCCACCACCTGCGCATGCAGCGCCGGGTCACCACAGGCCACCACACACCCGCCATCCTGGGCACTGCTGCCATCCCAGGCGGTGATTACCCCCCCCGCCCCTTCGATGATCGGCATCAGCGCCTGCACGTCATACGGCTGCAAGCTTGCCTCGATGATCACGTCGACAAAGCCCGAAGCCAGCATGCAGTACGCGTAGCAATCGCCACCGTAACGCATCAAGCGCGCCTTGCCGGCCACTGCCTCGAACGCCGCCTTGCGCTCGGCCGTATCGAACATGTCCGGGGTGGTGCACATGAGTGTGGCCGAGGCCAGGTCGGCGCAGGCACGGGTCTGCAGCGGCGTACCGCTGCGCCAGGCGCCCTCCGGGGTGCCGACAAAACGCTCGCCGGTGAACGGCTGGTTCATCACCCCCACCACCGGGCGCGTGCCATCGTTCAGGGCAATCAATGTGCCCCACAGTGGCAGGCCGGTGATGAAGGCGCGGGTGCCGTCGATCGGGTCGAGTACCCAGGTCAGCGGGCTGCTGCCCACTGCAACGCCGGCTTCTTCGCCAAGAATGCCGTGCGCGGGGTAACGCGCCTGGATCAGCTCACGCATGGCATCTTCGGCGGCCTTGTCGGCCACGGTCACCGGGTCGTACAGGCGCCCGCCCTTGTCCTCGACATCCAGGCTGGCGCGGAAATACGGCTTGATCGCCACGGCGGCAGCATCGGCCAATTGCTCGGCGAAGGCGCGAAACTCGCCAATCTGTTCAGCACTCAGGGACATTGCGGCAAGCCTCGTGACAAAGATGGGGTCGGCATCATACCCCACAACCTGCACTGCGCCAGCCGCCTGCGCAAAGTGCCACTATCATGGCATTACTGCCCCTTCATTTAACCGTCACTCATTCGTTGTACTAGGATACCAAGCACTTCCCGTCGCACGCTCAGGATGCGGCCGCGCAACACGCGGCGGGATAACCATTATTGGCACTCATGGACGATACGATGAATTCGAACCAGCTATACCCGCAGATTGGCAAGGTGATTGCCAGCACCGGCAGCCGTCAGTTCCCCCGCATGCTGCACGACCTGATCAAGGCCCACCTGTCCATCGACGCCACACAAATCCGCCAGTTGCCTGCCAAGCCATGCGAATCGTTGCTGCTCGACGAAACGGTGTTTACTTCGGATGAGCAGCCGGAAGGCGATTTCAACGACCCTTCGCGCCTGCACCGTATCTGCCGTAAAGGCGATGCACGCATGGAAATCCAGGTGATACGGGCCGACTCCACCTATGGTTTTTCAGCCTTCGAGCGTAACCACCTGGATACGATTTCACCGTTGTTGCTGCCGATGCTGGAGAAACACATCGATGCGCTGCAACCTGGCCCAGAACGGCATACCCGTGAAAACCTTGCGCAGCGCTTTGTCGAGCGGTTGGCGCAGTCGGAGCTGAAGCTTTCCGAACGCGAGCGCCAGGTGTGCCTGGGGTTGCTGGCCGGGCATACGGCGCCGGAGCAGGCCGAGCGCTTGGCGCTGAAGGTGAACACTGTGGAAAGCTATTTGCGCC
This sequence comes from Pseudomonas sp. NPDC089407, assembly GCF_044900445.1. Classification (NCBI taxonomy): domain Bacteria; kingdom Pseudomonadati; phylum Pseudomonadota; class Gammaproteobacteria; order Pseudomonadales; family Pseudomonadaceae; genus Pseudomonas; species Pseudomonas sp. NPDC089407. The sequence continues at coordinate 61,256 of NZ_JBJDNB010000004.1, read as the reverse complement.
GGGCGGCGATCAAGCTGGGGATCAGTGGGCGGCATTCGTTGATGCGCTGGATGTATGCCGAGGGTTGATTAGCATTTTCTGTACTGGCCTCTTCGCGGGTAAACCCGCTCCCACAGGTACATCACAGCTTTCAGAACCTGTGATGTACCTGTGGGAGCCGCGCTTGCCGGCGATGGGCTGCGCAGCGGCCCCAAAGTCTCAAGTGCTTACAATCTGTCAAAAGGGTATCGCCTGCATTGGGGCTGCTTTGCAGCCCATCGCCGGCAAGCGCGGCTCCCACAGAAACCGCGTCAACGCAATGATTTATGTGTTGGTTCATCGAGGCGTCGAACCGCCGCGAAGAGGCCAGCACAGGCGTACTTCAATCCCTGGCCAACGCCTCAATCGGGTCCAGCCGCGCCGCATTCCTCGCCGGCACAAACCCGAACACCACGCCAATCAACGTCGAGCAGGCAAACGCCATCACGATCGAGGCCGGTGAGAACACCATCTCCCACTGCTTGACGAACAATTCGAACAAATACCCTACCCCATACGACAAGCCGATCCCCACCAGCCCGCCAAACAGGCAGACCATCACCGCCTCCACCAGAAACTGTTGGCGAATGTCCGATTGCCGCGCCCCCACCGCCATGCGAATGCCGATTTCGCGTGTACGCTCGGTCACCGACACCAGCATGATGTTCATCACCCCGATGCCCCCGACCACCAGCGAAATCACCGCAATCAGCGACAACAGCAGAGTCAGCGAGCGGCTGGTCTTCTGCACGGTCTGCATGATGCTGTCCAGGTTATTGGTGAAGAAATCCTTGGTGCCGTGCCGTTGCAACATCACCCGGGTTACCTCTTCTTCTACCCGCTTGCTGGGTACGCCGTCCTTGATGCGCACGCTGATGCTGTCCAGGTGACGCTGCCCCAGCACCCGTCCGGCAGCGGTTTCGTAGGGCACCCAGATGTTCAGCTGGTTGCTGGCGACGAACAGGTTCTTGTTTTCGGCGGTCACGCCAATCACCGTGCACGGCAGGTTGCCGACCAGGATCACCTGCCCCAGCGGGTCGATGCTCGGGCCGAACAGGCGCTTGCGCGTATTGTGGTCGATCACCACCACCTGGGCCTGGCGCCGGGCATCATCGCCGCTGAACACGATGCCGGCTGCCAACGGGATGTTGCGGACCTGAAAGTAATGCTCGCTAACGCCGTTCAGCTGCACGTCCACGTCCAGGTTGCGGTAACGCACCAGCGTGCTCTGGCCAATTACCGGGGTGGCGCTGTCGACGTAGTACAGCTCGTTCAGCGCGGCGACATCGGCCGGCACCAGGGTTTCGATGGTCTTGGCCCGGCTGTCACCGAAATTGCTGCCCGAGTAGATGTCGATGGTGTTGCTGCCAATCGCCTGGATGTCCTTCAGCACGTAGCCCTTGGCGCCTTCGCCAATTGCCGAGATGGACACCACCGAGGTAATGCCGATGACAATCCCGAGCATCGTCAGCAAGGTCCGCATGCGGTGCGAAATCAGCGCGATCCAGGCCATCTTGAACGCTTCGCGGAACATGCCCAGGCTCACCAGCAGGCGCCGCGTAGCCACTGCCGGGGGCGTAGCTTGCGGCTCGGCTGCGGCAATGCCCGGTGGCGCGTTGCGCTGATCGCTGATGATCTGCCCGTCGCTGACCTCGATGATGCGCTCGGCATGGGCCGCTACCTTGGGGTCGTGGGTCACCAGGATGACCGTGTGCCCGGCGCCATGCAGCTCCAGCAGGATGTTCATCACCTCCTTGCCACTGGCGGTATCGAGTGCGCCGGTCGGTTCATCGGCAAGAATCACCTGGCCGCCGTTCATCAATGCCCGGCAGATACTCACCCGCTGCTGCTGGCCACCGGATAACTGGCTGGGGCGGTGCTCCAGGTGGCTGTGCAGGCCCAGGCGCGTCAGCAGTTCGCGCGCCCGGGCGTGGCGCTGGCCCTGCGGTGTGCCGGCATACACCGCCGGGATCTCGACGTTGTGCAGCGCATCCAGGTGCGGCAGCAAGTGGTAGCGCTGGAAGATGAAACCGAAGTGGTCGCGGCGCAGCGCCGCCAGGGCATCGTCGTCCAGTTCGCGGGTTTCCTGCCCGGCCACTTGGTAGCTGCCGCTGCTGGCATTGTCCAGGCAGCCCAGGATGTTCATCAGGGTCGACTTGCCCGAACCGGAGGCGCCGATAATCGCCACCAGTTCGCCGCTGTGGATCTGCAGGTCGATGCCTTTCAATGCCAGGAACTCGCGGTCGCCCGCCTGGAAGCTGCGCGTTACCCCCTGCAAGCGCAACAAGGGCTCGGCACTGCCGCTGGCCACCGCCATGTCGGCGGTTGGCTGCACATTCATATTCATGCTCACGCCCCTGTTTCGCCAGACACCGGCTCACCAATCACCACCCGGTCACCTTCGGCCAGGCCGTCCTTGATCTGCACCTTGACGTTATTGTTGATGCCCGCCTGCACGTTGCGCACCTGGGCAAAGCCCTTGGCGTCCAGCACCCGCACCGGGAAGCTGCCATCGTTGTTGCGTGCCCCCAGCGCCGCCACCGGCACAGTGAGCACGGCCTGGGCGGTGTCGAGCACGATATGCACCTGCGCGGTCATCGAAATGCGCAGGCGATGGTCGGGGTTCGGCACTTCGAACAAGGCGTTGTAGAACACCGCGCCGCTCGGCTTGCTGCTGCCACCTTCATTCTTGTCGCTGCTTTGCGCGTAGTTCTGTGGCGCAGGTTCGGTGCCGCGCAGCCTGGCGTAGTAGCGTTTGTCCTCGCCAAGGATGGTGAAGTACACCTCCTGGCCGGGGCTGATGTGAATCACATCGGCTTCCGACACTTGCGCCTTGACCGTCATGGTGTCGAGGTCGGCCAGTTTCAGCAGCACCGGGGCCAGCTGGTTGGCGATCACGGTCTGCCCTTCCTGGGTGACGATGCCGACCACATGGCCGGTGATCGGTGCATTGATGCGGGTGTAACCGAGGTTGACCTTGGCGGTGTCGATTTCCACCCGGGCGCTCTGGATCTGCGCATCGAGCGAACGCACGGCGGCCTGCTGCACCTCGTACTCGGACTCGGCGTTTTCGAAGTCCTGGCGCGATACCGATTCGTCGGCCTGCAACTCGCGGTAGCGCTCGTACACGCGCCGGGCTTGCTTGAGCTGGGCCAGAGTCGAGCGCCGCTCGGCCTGCAGTTTATCTTCGTCGACCTCTGCCTGGCGCAAGGTATTGCGCAGCACCAGCGGGTCGATCTCGGCCAGCCACTGGCCCTCGCTGACCTTGTCGCCCAGCTTGACCTTGAGCGACTTCAACTGGCCGGACACCTGGGCGCCGACATCCACCTGCTTGATGCCTTCGAGCATGCCGCTGGCCAGCACGGCGTTCTCGATGTCGCCACGTTCGACCGTGGCGATGATGTATTGCGGTGGCTTGGCCGGTGCCTGGATGGCGTAGAGGCTGATGCCGGCGACCAGGGCCACGGCGAGGCCGAGGCTGTACTTGCGGAATCTGGACTTGTCCATGAACACTCACTTTCCTAAGGATTTCGCTCAACCCAGGCAGCGCACACCCTCCCCTGTGGGAGCGGGTTCACCCGCGAATGCGTCGGTACAGCCAACATCGCATTCGCGGGTAAACCCGCTCCCACAGGGTTGAGCGTGAGCTGCCATGGTTATTGGGTAACCTTGCCGTGCTGCAGTGCCTGCCCGTCATGCCACCAGGCCGCCAGGCTGAACACATCCGGCATTTTCAAGATGCTGAAGTGGTCCCCCGGCCCCTGCCACAGCGCCAGTTGCGGCATCAACTGCTGCCAGCCCTCCTGCATCGCCGCGTGTTCGCGGGCATTGCCCAGCGCATCCAGGCCCGGGTCATCCACCAGCACCAGGCCCACCGGCCCGGTATAGGTCAGCTGCGGCTGATACACCGTGCGCAGTGCGCTGGCAAAGGTGCGTACCGTGCCATCGAGCACCCGTGGGGTGGAGCGCGCAGGCAACAGCCCGTTGCGCACCATGCCGGCATGCAACTGCTGCAACTGCGCGTCATCGGTAGCCAAGGCGAAAGCAGCGGTGTCGATACCCAAGGCCTTGCCAGTAGACAGCTGCAGGGCATCGATCAACCGCTGCAAGGCCTCGCCGAAGGTGTACGGCTGGCCACACGTCCCGCCTGTACCCGGCGCCTCGCTGTCCACCAGGGTCAACGAGCGCACCGGCCGACCCTTGGCCTCGAACCTGGCGGCGATGGCATGCGCCACCCAGCCGCCAAACGAGTGCCCGACAAGGTTCAACGGGCCATGCGGGTACAGCGCTTCGATGGCTTGCACATGGCAGTCGGCTGCAGCTTCCACCGAGCTGTGCGGCACGGCGCTGCCGTCCAGGCCGCGGGCCTGCAAGCCGTACAAGGGCCACTCCGGCCCCAGGGCTTCGGCCAGGCCAATGAAGCTGGTCACGCTGTCACCGGCCCCCGGCACGCAGAACAGCGGCGCATGGCCTGCCTGCCCGGTCTGGATGGCAACGTGCGCGGTATAGCTCGGCACTGCCGGAACCGGGCAACGGGCAAGCGCCTGGGTCAACGCCTGCGCCACCGTCGTTACGTGAGGCGCCTGCATCAGGCTACGGTGGTCCCCTGGTACGCCCACGATCAACAGCGGTTGGGTCGGCAGCGCCTCACGCCAGCCCAGCGTGGGCAAGCTGTCGCTGCCCTGCTCGGCGCGGAACAGGTGCACCGGCATGTTCAGGGGGGCCAGGTGGTAATGCGCCAGGGCATGGCCGTGGGCCAGCTCGCGGCTGAAGTAATGCAGCAGCTGCGCATCACTCATGCTCGCCCATAAGCCGTACAGAAGGCCGTGCTCGCGACAGCTGGCCAGCAAACCGGCGAAGTCCGCCTGCACGGCTTCCAGGCGCTGCAAGTGCGCAAGTTTCTCGGCAGCCGCCGCGCCCTGCGTGTGCCAGAACGTGGTGCAGTTGAGCAACAACTGCCGCTCCAGCGCATGCGGCCCTGACCAGCGCGCTTTACCCTGGTCAGCCAGGCGCGGGACATAACTGTCGATCAGCCCGAGGAACTCGACCGTTTCATCTGCCCCCAGCAACTGGTTGGCCATTTCGAACGCCACTATGCCGCCAAACGACCAGCCTGCCAGGCGGTATGGCCCCTGCGGCTGTACCTTGCGCATCTGCCCGATCTGGTAGCGCGCCAGGCATTCCAGGGTGCGCGGCTGTGGCTGGCCGGCAGGCACGCCTGGCAAGCCGTAGAGGGCGAACTCGCCGCCCAGTTGCTGGCCCAGTACCGGGAAGTAGAAATCCAGCCCGGTGAACTCGTGCACCAGAAACAGTGGTGTCTGTGCCGCGCCCGGGCGTACGGTGATCACCCCATCGCCCCGGTTTACGTTGTCACCTAGCCGGGCCGCCAGCAACGCCACGCTGGGCTGCTGGAACACATCATTGATGGCCGCGCGCAATCCAGCCTTGTTGAGCCTGTCGACCAGGCGAATGGCTGCCAGGGAATGGCCGCCGAGCTCGAAGAAGTTGTCGTGGCGGCCCACCTGCTGCACATTCAGTAACTCGGCCCAGATAGCGGCCAATACGCGTTCGATTTCGCCTTCCGGGGCCTGGTACACGCGGCCCTGAGTGGCATCAGGCTGCGGCAGGGCCTTGCGGTCGAGTTTGCCGTTGGGGCTTAGCGGCAGCGCCTGCAGGTGCATGAACTGCGTCGGCACCATGAACGCCGGCAAGCGGCTGAGCAGCGCAGCCCGCAGTACCTCTGGTGTTTGCTGTTGGCCGGTGTAGTAAGCGAGCAATTGTTGCTCGCGTGCGATCACCACCGCTTCCTTGACGCCTTCGATGCCAGTCAGGCAGGCCTGGATTTCGCCCAGCTCAATGCGCAGGCCATGGAGCTTGACCTGGTCGTCGTTGCGGCCGAGGTATTCGATGTTGCCGTCGGCCAGGTGGCGGGCCAGGTCGCCGGTGCGGTACAGCCTTGCGCCGGGTGTGAACGGGTCGTCGAGGAAGCGCTCGGCGGTGAGTTCGGCGCGGTTGAGGTAGCCGCGGGCGACCTGGACGCCGCCAATGTAGAGCTCGCCGGCGACGCCTTGCGGGACGGGTTGGCGTTGCTCGTCGAGGATGTACAGGGTGGTGTTGGCGATGGGTTTGCCGATCGGGGTGTTGTCCGGGGCGGTGATGCAGTGCCAGGCGCTGACATCGACGGCGGCTTCGGTGGGGCCGTAGAGGTTGTGCAGTTCGACTGCCGGAAGCTGCTGGTGGAAACGCCGCACCAGATTCCCCGGCAAAGCCTCACCCGAACAGATCACACGGACCAGTTGTAGGAGCGGCCTTGCGTCGCGATCGGCCTGCGCAGCAGGCCCGGCGATGTCAGCGTTAACTTCGAGATCCTGGGGCCGCTGCGCAGCCCTTTCGCGACACAAGGCCGCTCCTACAGGGGGCGCGTCTGCTGCGAATGACAGGAACACATCCAGCATCGAAGGGACGAAATGCAGGGTGGTTACGTTTTCCTGCGCGATCACTTCGCGCAGGTATTCCGGGTCGCGGTGCCCGCCAGGGCGGGCCATGACCAGCCGTGCGCCAGTCTGCAACGGCCAGAGGAATTCCCATACCGACACGTCAAAGCTGAACGGGGTTTTCTGCAGCACTACGTCGTCGGCATTCAGCCCATAAGCGTCCTGCATCCACAACAGCCGGTTGACCACCCCGGCATGCTCGTTCATCACGCCTTTCGGCAAACCGGTCGAGCCCGAGGTGTAGATCACGTATGCCAGGTGACGCGGGGTCAACGCGCCAATGACCGGATTGCTGACAGGCAAATCACCCCAGACCGACTGGTCTAGATCAATGATATGGCCGGCTTCCGGGATATGCCGGGTCGCCCCGTGCACCAGCACCGCCACCGGCGCGCTGTCACTCAACATGTGCCGCACACGCTCTGCCGGGTAATCCGGGTCGACCGGCACATAGGCGCCACCTGCCTTGAGAATGGCCAGCAAGCCCACCACCATCGACAAGCCACGTTCGACGCAGATCGCGACCCGATCATCCGGCTTCACGCCAAGCCCGATCAAATGATGCGCCAGGCGGTTGGCCTGTTCATTGAGTTGCCGATAAGTCAACTCGCCCTCTTCGGCCCGCACCGCAACGGCATCCGGCGTGCGCACAACCTGCGCCTCGATCATGCCGTGCAGGGTCTGCCCAAGGTCGTACTCAACCGCCGTGTCGTTGAATTCCAGCAGCAAGCGCTTGCGCTCATCCGCATCCGGCAGCCCGGTATGCGCCGGAATGGCCCGGTCACCGGCGGCGAAGGCCCACAGCACTTGCTCGAAGTAACCGGCAAAGCGCTCGATGGTCGCCCGCTCGAACAGGGCTGTAGCGTAGACGATGCCGCCGGCAAAACTGTCACCGCGCTCGCCCAGGCTCAGGCTCAGGTCGAACTTGGCGACGTCGGCCGCGCCACCCAGTGCCGTCACTGCCAGGTCCGCCAGCTGCAGCGCCTGGCGCCCAGGGTTGGCATCCCAGTCCAGCGACACCTGGTACAGCGGGGTATGCGCCAGGCTGCGCCGTGGGCGCAACAGCTCGACCACGTGCTCGAACGGCAGCTCCTGGTGCGCCTGGCCCGCCAGCACCACCGCCTTGACCCGAGCCAGCAACGTGGCGACATCCGGCGCGCCGGATACATCCACACGCAGAGCCAGCGAGTTGACGAACATGCCGATCAGCCCATCCACCTCGGCCTGCTGGCGGTTGGCGACCGGCGAGCCGATCACCACTTCATCCTGGCCGGCCAGGCGGGCCAGCAATACGGCCCAGGCGGCCATGAACAGCATGTACGGGGTAACGCCATGCTGGCGGCACAGCGCTTTCAGTTCAACGCCAAGGCGCGGGTCCAGGCACAGCTCGACACTGTCGCCGGCGTACTGCTGGCGCTCGGGCCGTGGCCAGTCCCAGGGCAGGCTGACCAGCGCCGGCGCACCGTCAAGTTGCGCGACCCAGTAATCCGCCTGCTGTTGCAAGGCTGCACCGCTCAACCAGCGGCGTTGCCACAGGGCATAGTCAAGGTACTGCACCGGCAAGGCGGGCAGCGGGTCGGCCTGGCCAGTGCTGAAGGCCTGGTAGAGTTCACCCAGCTCGCTGACCAGCACGCCCAGCGACCAGCCATCGGCAACCAGATGGTGCAAGGTCAGCATCAGCACGTGGTGGTCCTGGGCCAGGCGCAGCACCCGCCCACGTATCGGCAGGTCGTGGGACAGTGCAAAGGCCTGGCCGGCTTCTTCACGCAGCAACGCTTCAAGGGCCGGTTGATCAAGCCCCGGGCAGTCCCGCCAAGCCAGGCGCAGGCCGCTGCTGTCGCTTGCCAGGCGCACATGCGCTTCGCCATCCAACTCGGCAAAGTGGCTGCGCAGGCTTTCGTGCCGTTCGATCAACCGGCGCAGCGCCTGTTCCAGCGCCGCCGGTTGCAGCGGGCCTTGCAGGCGCAGGGCGATGGGGATGTGGTAGGCCGCGCTGGCTTCCTGTAGCTGCGCCAGGAACCACAGGCGTTGCTGGGCGAACGACAGCGGCAGCAGGCCTTCGCGCGGCATCGGCGTGATGGCTGGCAGCGCCTGGCCCTCACGCGCCAGGCACGCGGCCACGGCGGCCAGCGAGTCGTCGGCGAACAGGTCGGCCAGGGCCAGCTCATGGCCCAGGCGTTGCCGTACCTGGGCGAGCATGCGCATGGCCAGCAACGAATGGCCGCCCAGCTCGAAGAAGCGGTCGTTACGGCCGATCGGCTGCACGTCCAGCAACTCGGCCCACAGCGCCGCCAGGGCCTGTTCGCGCTCGCCTTCGGGGGCCTCGAACGCCGCTACCGCAAAGTCCTGCGGGCCCGGCGCAGGCAAGGCTTGGCGATCGACCTTGCCGTTATTGTTCAGCGGCATGCGCGCAACCGCGACGAACGCCGAGGGCACCATGTACTCCGGCAAGCGGCCGCGCAGGTAGCCACGCAACGCCAGTGCATCCAACGTTGCGACCTGGCGGGTGTACCAGGCCACCAGACGCAGTGGCCCTTGTTCATCGGCCACCGCCATCACTAGCACTTCACCGATACCCGGCGCCTGGGCCAGTTGCTGCTCGACCTCGCCCAGTTCAATGCGGAAGCCGCGGATCTTCACCTGGTCGTCATTGCGCCCCAGGCATTCCAGCTGGCCATCAGCACGCCAGCGCACCAGGTCGCCGGTGCGGTACAGGCGCGCGCCGGGCTGTGGGTTGAAGGGGTCGTCGATGAAACGCTGGGCAGTCAGCTCCGGGCGGTTCAGGTAGCCCAACGCGACGCCGTCGCCACCAATGTACAGCTCACCAATCACACCCTGCGGCACCAACTGCTGCCAGGCATCCAGCACATACACCTGGGTATTGCCGATGGGTCGGCCGATTGGCACCTGGGCTGCGTCTTCTGGCAGCTCGCGCACCTCACAGGTCACGGCGAAGGTGGTGGTTTCGGTCGGCCCGTAGCCGTTCAGCAAGCGCAAGCCCGGCGCCTGTTGCAGCAAGGCCCGGAACGCTGCGGGCTCGGCACGCTCGCCACCGCTGATCAGCACGCGCAGCCCGGCCAGTGCGCCGGGGATCAGTTGCACGTACTGGTTGAACAGCGCAGTGGTCAGGAACACTACGCTGACCCCCTGCTCCACCAGCGCCGCAGCAAAACGGGGTGGATCAATCAACGTGGCGTGGTCGATGACCCGCACCTGGCCACCGTTGAGCAGTGCGCCCCAGGTTTCCAGGGTACTGGCATCGAATGCCGGGTTGGCGACAAAGCCGACCCGGTCGCTGTCCAGCAGTTCCGCATAGCCGTTGTTCAATACCAGGCGCGCGATCCCCCGGTGGGGCACGCAAACGCCCTTGGGCTGGCCGGTGGTGCCGGAGGTATACATTACATAAGCGGCGTTGGCGGCATCCTGCTGCAATGCGGGGTTGTGCCCGGGTTGCTGGTCGAGGGCCAGGCCATCGAGGTCGATGCGCTTTACTTGCAGGTCGGCTGCAATGTCGGCAAACGTCAGCAGCAAGGCCGCCTGGCAGTCCTCGACCATGAACGCCTGGCGCTCGGCCGGGGCGTGAATGTCCAGCGGCACGTAGACGGCAGCGCATTTCAGCACGGCCAGTTGCGCCACTAGCAGCGACAGCGAGCGCGGCAGCAGAATGGCCACGCAGGCCCCCGGCCCTACGCCACTGGCGATCAGGTAGTGGGCCAGGCGGTTGGCGCGCTCGTTCAGCTCGCCATAGCACAGCGCCTGCTCGCCATGCACCGCGGCCAGGGCCAGCGGGTGGCGCGCGACGCGCTGTTCAAACAGGCGGTGCACGGCCACGTCTCGCGGATACGGGTACTGGGTGGCGTTGCAGCTGTGCAGCAAGGCCTGGCGTTCCGCTGCATCGACCAGCGCCACCTGCGCCAGCACCTGCTGGTCGTCATCAGCCATGGCCCACAACAGGCGTTCGAAATAACCCAGGTAACGTTGCACCGTGGCTTGGTCGAACAGCGCCGTGGCGTAGTCGAGGCTGCCGACCAAGGTTTCGCCACGCTCGCCCAGGTTCAGCGTGAGGTCGAACTTAGCCACGGTCGCGGCCTGGGCCACGGCCTCCAGTTGCAGGCCTTGCAAGTGCAACGCCGCCCCTTCGGTGGCCTGCCAGTTCAGGGTGGTCTGGAACAGCGGTGTATGCCCAAGGCTGCGTGTCGGGCGGAGCATTTCCACCACTTGCTCGAACGGCAGGTCCTGGTGGGCCTGGGCTTCCAGCACGCGGCTGCGCACCTGCTGCAGCAGGGCTTGGGCGGTCGGCGCCGCGCTGCTGTCGATGCGCATGGCCAGGGTGTTGACGAATAGCCCGGCCAGCGGCTCCAGTTCGGCGCGGCCGCGCCCCGCCACCGGGCAACCGACCACCACCTCAGGCTGGCCTGCAAGGCGGCCGAGCAAGGCCGCCCAGGCACCGAGCACGGTCATGTACAGGGTTACGCCGTGGCGCTGGGCCAAGGTCCGCAGTGCAGCCGTCAGGCGCGGTTCAAGCTGCAGCGCCAGGCTGGCACCGGCAAAGTCCTGGCGCTCCGGGCGTGGCCGGTCAGCAGGCAATTTGAGCAGTTCCGGCGCCCCCTCCAGCACCTGCTGCCAGTAAGCAGCCTGGCGTTGCAGCTGGTCACCGGCCAGCCAGCGGCGCTGCCAGACGGCGTAGTCGCCGTACTGGATGGCCAGGGCTGGCAGCGGGTCCTCGCTGCCGTTGCACAAGGCGGCGTATTGGGCACTCAGCTCGTGGGTAAGCACACCCAGCGACCAGCCGTCGGCGACGATATGGTGAACGGTCAGGGCCAGCACATGCTGTTGCGCGCCCAGGCGCAACAGGTGGGCCCGCAGCAGCGGCCCGTGGGCCAGGTCGAACGGTGCCGCAGCCACTTCGCGCAGGCGCCCCGGTACAGCCTCTGCGGCAAGGTCTTCACAGTGGAACCAGCCTGGGCCCGGGGTGGCAGCAATGACCACTTCGGCGCTGTCATCACGCGGGATGAAGCGGCTGCGCAAGGTCTGGTGGCGCTCGATGATGCGCAACAGCGCGCCTTCCAGCGCATCGGCATCCAGCGGCCCGCGCAGGCCCAGGGCCAATGGCACATTGTAGGCCTGGTTACCGCCTTCCATCTGCGCCAGGAACCACAGCCGCTGCTGAGCGAACGACATTGGCAAAGCCTGCTGGTGCGTTACCGGCAGGATCTCAGGCAGCGTGCTGCGCCCGGCAGTGGCCAGCACCTCGGCAACGGCAGCGAGCTGCGGGTTGGCGAACAGTTCCGCCAGGCTCAGCTCCACGCCCAGGCGCAGGCGCACCTGCGAGACCATGCGCATAGCCAGCAGGGAATGGCCACCCAGGCTGAAGAAGTGGTCATTGCGCCCTACTCGCTCGACCTGCAGTAATTCCGCCCATAGCTGCGCAAGGGCGTGCTCCAACTCGCCCTCGGGTGCCGCGTAGGCCTGTTCGAACAGCGCCGCACGCCCAGGCCGCGGCAGCGCCCGGCGGTCGAGCTTGCCATTGGCGGTCAGCGGCAGCGCTGGCAGCTCGACGAAGGCTACCGGCACCATGTATTCCGGCAAATGCGCCTGCAACTGCGCGCGCAAGCCTTCGGGGGTGAGCGGCTGCACCTCGGCCCTGGCCGTGAAGTAGGCCACCAGCTGCGGCTGGCCGGGCTGGTCCTCACGGGCGATCACCACGGCTTCGTCGATACCGGCCAAGCTCGCCAGGCGGCTCTCGATTTCGCCCAGTTCGATACGCACGCCACGGATCTTCACCTGGTCGTCGTTACGGCCGAGGTAGTCGAGCGTACCGTCTGCCAGCCAGCGCACCAGGTCGCCGGTACGGTACATGCGCCCGGCCGCCACGAATGGGTCGTCGAGAAAGCGTTCGGCCGTCAGCTGTGGGCGGTTCAGGTAGCCACGTGCAACCCCGGCACCGCCGATGTACAGCTCACCGGGCACGCCCAGTGGCAGCGGCTGCAACTGCGCGTCGAGTACGTACAACCGTGCATTGTCCACTGGCTTGCCGATATGCAGCACGTCACCCGCCTGCACCACGCCGGAGCTGGCCACCACGGTGGTTTCGGTCGGCCCGTAGTTGTTCACCACGGCAAAGCGCTGGGTGCGGTTGAACTGGCGCAGGCGGTCGCCGCCAATCAGCAGGGTGCGCAGGGTCGGGTGTTCCAGTTGGTGATTGAAGGCATATTCAGCCACCGGCGTGGGCAGGAAGCTGACATCCAGCGGCTGTGCCTGCCACCAGGCGAGCATGGCGTCGAGGTCGTCGTGGCCCTCGGCCGAAGGCGCCAGGTGCAGCGTGGCCCCGGCGCACAACGCCGGCCACAGCTCCCAGGCCATGGCGTCGAAGCCAAAGCCGGCCAAGCTGGAGGTATGCCGGCCGGGGCACAGGTCGAAGGCGCGGCAATGCCAGTCCACCAGATTGTTGACGGTAAGGTGCTCGACCATTACGCCCTTGGGCTGGCCGGTCGAGCCGGAGGTATAGATCACATAGGCCAGGTGGTTGGCGGCAAGCCCCGGCACAACCGGGTTGCCTTCTGCCGCCGGCCAGACTGGCTGGTCGAGCAACAGCACGGGCACGCTTGAATGACCCAGGCGGTCGCGCAGCGCCTGTTGCGTCAGTATTACCCGCGGGCTGCTGTCTTCCAGCAGGTAGCGCACACGCTCGTCGGGGTGCGCCGGGTCCACCGGCACATAACCGGCGCCGGCCTTGAGTACGGCCAGCAGGCTCACCAGTGTTTCCAGCCCGCGCCGGGCCACCACGGCCACCCGGTCGTCAGGCCGCACGCCCAGGCTTATCAGGTGGTGGGCCAAGGCGTTGGCTAGGCGGTTAAGGTCGGCATAGCTCAATTGCACGCCGGCACTGGTGGCGGCAATGGCGTCCGGGCAAGTGGCGGCCCGCTGCTCGATGCGTTGGTGCAGGGTAAGGTGCTGTTCGTAGGGAGCGACGCAGTGGTTGAAGCCTTCCAGCAGTTCTTCGCGTTCTGCCGCCGGAAGCATGGACAGTTGATTTACGCCAAACTCAGGCGTTTGCAACAGGCTTTCCAGCGTTTGCTGCAGGTAGGCGCAGACGCGCTGGGCCGGCACTAGCGCACTGGCCAGCAGGGTCAGGCGAAACGCCTCGCCCAGGTCGTCCACGCTCAATGTCAGCGGGTAGTTGGTCGCTTCGGCGGATTCGACGATATCAATACCGGCCAAGGCGGCGCGACGTGGTTCTGCACTGCCCGGCGCGCTGTGGCGGTAGTTGAGCAAGGCATTGAACAGCGGCGCCGGCGCGGCCACACCGCTGCAGCGCTGGGCCAGTGCCAGCGGCGCATGCTCATGGCGCATCAGCGCGCTCAGGCGCTGGTGGGTGGCGCGGATGGCGCTGCCCAGGTCGGCGCCTTCCAGGTCCACGCGCAGCGGCAAGGTGTTGATGAAGATGCCCAGCGCCCGGTCAGTCGCTTCGGCGCCCAGCAGCCGGCCCATCAGCACGGTGCCGAACACCACCTGCTCGCGCCCGGTCAGGCCGCCCAGCACCCGGCCCCAGGCCAGGTGGAACAGGCTGGCGACGCTCACCCCCAGGGCGCGGGCCTGGGCGCGCAACCCCTGGCACAGCGCCAATGGCAGGTCGAGCTGGTACTCGTTGTGCACCTCGCCAGCGCCCTGCACGTCCTGCAGCCCGTAGGCCAAGGTCGCTTCGTCGATGTCGCCGAGCATGTCGCGGAAGAACGCTTCGTGCCCGGCTTCGCTGATCCCCAGCACTGCTTGCGCCACGTAGTTGCGAAACGGCACCGGGGCGCCCAGCTGCGCCTGCTCACCGCTGAGGAAGGCAATCAGCTCGTGGCGCACCACGTCCAGCGCGCTGTGGTCCATGGCGATGTGGTGGAACTGCAAGGTGGCGGTGAGCGTGCCATCGGCCTGGGGTGTTTCACGCAGCAGGCGCATCAGCGGCGCCTGGGTCAGGTCGAGCCAGTCGCGCCCGGGGGCATCGGCGGGCAGCGCCAGCACCGCCAGCTCGGCTTCGCGCCATACCACCTGCACCGGCGCTTCCAGCCCTTGCCAGTGCACCGAGGTGCGCAGGATGTCGTGGCGGGCGATCACCCCGCGCAACGCATCGGCGAACGCCTGCAGGCGCGCCTCGCTGGCAAACACGAAGCGTGCCTGCATCACGTACGGGTCAGCGCCGGTGGCACTGGCGTGGTGGAACAGCATGCCTTGTTGCAGCGGCGCCAGTGGGTAGATGTCCTGCACGTTGGCCGCGCCGCCGGGGATTTCGTCGACGATGCGCTCAAGGCTGGCCTGCTCAAGCGTCACCAGGTTGAGCATCTGCGGGGTGATTTGCGTGCAACCCGCAGGGATCAGGTTGCCCGGCACCTCTACTGCACCCTGTCTGGTCGCCACGTACTCGCCGCGTTCGATCATGCCCACCAGCGCGGGTTTGTGTGCGCGCAGTTGGGCCACCAGGGCGGCGTCGGTCAGTGCCTGGCGGTTGCCCTGGACCACCAGCTGGCCATCCTTGAGGGCCAGTTGCACATTGTGCGCGGTCAGTGTTGCCAGTAATTGGTTGATGCTCACAGGACGATCTCCATTCTGTCTGTGATGGCTGCATAGCCGGCCAGGGTCGGTTGGTCGAAAAGGGCACGCACGTCGGCTTCCAGGCCTTGCTCGCGCAGCCGTGAGGTCAGGGTTACGGCCAGCAATGAATGGCCGCCCAGTTCGAAGAAGTTGTCGTGGCGCCCTACCCGCTCCACGCCCAGCAGTTCGCACCACAAGGCGGCCAGCAGGGTTTCGGTGTCGCCTTCGGGGGCTTCGTAGGGGCGATCCTCGATTGCGCCGGGTGCTGGCAGTGCCTTGCGATCGAGCTTGCCGTTGGGGCTCAGAGGCAGCGCATCGAGGTGCATGAACTGCGCCGGCACCATGAATTCCGGCAGGTGGGCAAGCAGCGCTGCTCGCAGGGTGTCCACGGTTTGAAGTTCGCCGGTGTAATAGGCGATCAGGCGTTGGTCCTTGGCCAGCACCACCGCTTCCTTGATGCCGGCAATGGCGGTGAGGCCAGCCTGGATTTCACCCAGTTCGACGCGCAGGCCGCGCAGCTTGACCTGGTCGTCGTTGCGGCCGAGGTATTCGATGTTGCCGTCGGCCAGATGGCGGGCCAGGTCGCCGGTGCGGTACAGGCGTGCGCCGGTGGCGAACGGGTCGTCGATAAAGCGCTCGGCGGTGAGCTCGGCGCGGTTGAGGTAGCCACGGGCGACCTGGACGCCGCCGATGTACAGCTCGCCGGCGACGCCTTGCGGGACGGGCTGGCGTTGCTCGTCGAGGATGTACAGGGTGGTGTTGGCGATGGGTTTGCCGATGGGGGTGTTGTCGGGGGCGGTGGTGCAGTGCCAGGCGCTGACGTCGACGGCGGCTTCGGTGGGGCCGTAGAGGTTGTGCAACTCGACTGTTGGCAGTTGAGCGTGGAAGCGCCGCACCAAACTACCCGGCAGCGCCTCGCCCGAGCAGATTACGCGCACCAGTTGTAGGAGCGGCCTTGCGTCGCGATCGGCCTGCGCAGCAGGCCCGGCGATTTCAGCGTTAAGGTCTAGATCCTGGGGCCGCTGTGCGGCCCTTTCGCGACACAAGGCCGCTCCTACAGGGGGCGCGTCTGCTGCGGATGACAGAAACACATCCAGCATCGAAGGGACGAAATGCAGGGTGGTTACGTTTTCCTGCGCGATCACTTCGCGCAGGTATTCCGGGTCGCGGTGCCCGCCAGGGCGGGCCATGACCAGCCGTGCGCCAGTCTGCAACGGCCAGAGGAATTCCCATACCGACACGTCAAAGCTGAACGGGGTTTTCTGCAGCACTACGTCGTCGGCATTCAGCCCATAAGCGTCCTGCATCCACAACAGCCGGTTGACCACCCCGGCATGCTCGTTCATCACGCCTTTCGGCAAACCGGTCGAGCCCGAGGTGTAGATCACGTATGCCAGGTGACGCGGGGTCAACGCGCCAATGACCGGATTGCTGACAGGCAAATCACCCCAGACCGACTGGTCTAGATCAATGATATGGCCGGCTTCCGGGATATGCCGGGTCGCCCCGTGCACCAGCACCGCCACCGGCGCGCTGTCACTCAACATGTGCCGCACACGCTCTGCCGGGTAATCCGGGTCGACCGGCACATAGGCGCCACCTGCCTTGAGAATGGCCAGCAGGCTCACCACCATCGACAGGCTACGTTCGACGCAGATCGCGACCCGATCATCCGGTTTAACGCCCAGCCCGATCAAGTGATGCGCCAGGCGGTTGGCCTGCTCGTTGAGCTGCCGATAAGTCAGCTCGCCCTCTTCAGCCCGCACTGCCACGGCATCCGGCGTGCGCACTACTTGCGCCTCGATCATGCCGTGCAGGGTCTGTTCAAGGTTGTATTCAACCGCTGTGTCGTTGAAGCCCACCAGCACACGCTGGCGTTCCTCGGCCTGCAACACCGGCAACTGTTGTACTGCCAGCTCGGGTTCGTGCTCAAGCGCTTCGGCCATGGCCTGCAGCACCTGGTGCATCTGCCCGCAGATGCGCGCCGCGCCCACCTCGGCCAGTGTCATCGCCACCAGCCGGAAGCCCTGGCCGGTGTCGTCCACGTTCAGGCCGAGTGGATAGTTGCTGCGCTCCTGGCTTTCCTGCGTGTCGATACCCGCCGTCGCCTGCTTCTGGCTGGCCGTGGCCTGGCTGCTGTGGCGGTAGTTGAGCATTGCGCTGAACAATGGCTGCGGTGCGGCCACGCCGCTGCAGCGCTGGGCCAGGGCCAGTGAGGCGTGCTCGTGGGCGAGCAACGCGCTGAGGCGTTGATGGGTGGCATGGGCACCGTCGCGCAGGCTGACACCGGCAAGGTCGATGCGCAGTGGCAAAGTGTTGATGAACATGCCCAGCGCCCGTTCGGCGCCTTCGCCACCTTGTAGGCGGCCCAGCAGTACTGTGCCGAACACCACCTGCGGTTGGCCGCTGGCGGCACCCAGCAAGCGTGCCCAGGCCAGGTGGAACAGGCTGGCGACGCTGATGCCCAGTTGGCGGGCCTGCAGGCGCAGGCGGTGTGCCAGGGCTTCATCCAGCCACAACTGCGCTTCTTCGATGTCGCGGCCATCGCCTTGCACATCGCTGAGGCGGAACGGCAAGGTCGGCTCGTCGATATCCGCCAACTGCTCACGGAAGAACGCCTCGTGCTCGGCCTGGCTGATGCCCAGGCGCGCCTGGGCCACGTAGTTGCGGTAGGGCACCGGGGCGTGGGTGGGCTCGGTGTTGCCCTGCAGGTAGCCGATCAGTTCCTCGGCGACCACTTCCATGGCGGTGTGGTCGAGGACGATGTGGTGGAACTGCAGGGTGGCCTCAATCAGGCCGTCGGCATCCGTGTAGAGCAGGCGGAGCAGCGGGGCCTGGTTCAGGTTGAGGGCGGTGGTGGGTTCTTCGCGGGTGCGCCCGCTCCCACAGGTTACCGTGGCAAGCGGGGGGACTTTGCGCAGGACGACCTGGACGGGTTGCGGCAGGCCTTCCCAGAGGATGGCGGTGCGCAGCACGTCGTGGCGGGCGATGACTTTGTCCAGTGCGGCAGCAAAGTTTGCCAGGTGCTCGCGGCTGGCGAAGGCGAAGCGCGATTGCAGCACGTAAGGGTCGTGCCCGACCGCACTCAGGTGGTGATAGAGAATGCCCTCCTGCAACGGCGCCAGCGGGTAGATGTCCTGCACGTTGGCAGCGCCGCCCGGCACCTGGGCGACGATGCGCTCGATGGCGGCCTGCTCCAGCGCCACCAATGGCAGCATGGCCGGGGTGACCTGGCTGCAGCTGGCGGGGATCAGGTTGTCGGGCACCTGCACCTCGCGCACCTGGCCCAGGGTGGCGGCCAGGGCGGCGATGCTCGGTTGGCCGAACAGGGTTCGCACATCCACTTGCAACCCTTGCCGGCGCAAGCGTGCAGTCAGGTTGACCGCCAGCAGGGAATGCCCGCCCAGTTCGAAGAAGTTGTCGTGACGGCCCACGCGTTCAACCTGCAGCATTTCGGCCCAAACCGCCGCCAGCGCGGTTTCGACTGCACCTTGCGGTGCCACGTAAGCCTGCCTGGCGCGCAATGCCGGGTCCGGGTCTGGCAAGGCCTTGCGGTCGAGCTTGCCATGCCGGGTCAGCGGCACTGCATCCAGCCGGGTAAAGGCCAGCGGCACCAGATGCCCCGGCAGGCTTGCTTGCAGGGCCTGGCGCAATGCCTCCGGCGCCACCGGCGCGGTGGCGGTAAACCACGCCAACAGGCGCTCACCTCGTACCAGCACCACGGCATCGGCAATGCCCGGTTGGGCGGCAAGCACGTTTTCGATCTCGCCCAGTTCCACCCGCACGCCGCGGATCTTCACCTGGTCATCGTTGCGGCCCAGGTAATCCAGGGTGCCATCGGCATTCCAGCGCACCAGGTCGCCACTGCGGTACATCCGCGCGTGGCGCTCGGTGCTGAACGGGTCGGCCAGGAAGCGCTCTGCGCTCAGGGCGTCGCGGTTCAGGTAACCGCGGGCAACCCCGGCGCCGCCGATGTACAACTCACCTGTCACGCCCACCGGCACCGGTTGGTGCTGCTCGTCGAGCACATAGACGCGGGTGTTGGCGATCGGTTTGCCGATGTGCAACCGGCCGCCAGGGTTCAGCCGCCCGGCGCTGGCCACCACCGTGGTTTCGGTCGGGCCATAATTGTTGACCACGTTGAAGCCTGGGTCGTGTTCGAACTGGCGCAGGCGGTCGCCGCCGACCAGCAGCGTGCGCAGGGTCGGGTGCTGGCGTTCGCGGCGCAAGGCCTGCTCGGCGACCGGGGTTGGCAGGAAGCTGACCGCCAGCGGTTGCTCCAGCCACCAGTCCAGCAACTCGTCGACGTGTTCACCGGCAACCTGCAGCGGCGGCAAGTGCAGTACCGCCCCTGCGCACAGCGCCGGCCAGACTTCCCAGGCCACCGCGTCGAAGCCGAACCCGGCCACGCTGCTGGTGTGGCTGCCGGCGCCCAGGGCGAAAGCCTCGCAGTGCCAGTGCACCAGGTTGGCCAGGGTCGCATGCTCGACCATCACCCCCTTGGGCTGGCCGGTCGAGCCGGAGGTGTAGATCACGTAGGCCAGTTGCTGGTGATCCAGCCCCACCACCTGCGGGTTGCCCTCGGCCGCGCCTTGCCAGGCATCGCGGTCCAGCGTCACACAGTCTGCATCGCCAACCAGCGCCTGCGTGGCCGACTCGACCAGTACCAGCGTCGGCGCGCTGTCGGCCAACAGGAAGGCGATACGTTCAGCGGGGTAAGCGGGGTCGACGGGGACATAGGCGGCACCGGCCTTGAGCACTGCCAACAGGCCGATCTGGCGCTCGAGGCTGCGCGGCAGGCACAGGGCAACGCGGTCGCCAACCCGTACGCCACGCTCGATCAGGTAGTGTGCCAGGCGATTGGCACTGCGGTTCAGTTCGCCATAGCTCAGCACCCGGCCATCCTGCACCAGGGCTGCGGCCTGCGGTGTGCGGGCGGCCTGGGCTTCGACCAGGGCATGCACGGTGTGCCCGGTCAGGTAGTCGCGGCGGGTAGCATTGAAGCCTTCCAGCAATTGCTGGCGTGCGGCTGGGTCGAGGATCGGAAGCGTGTTCACCGCCACCTCTGGCGCTTGCGCCAGTGCCTGTACCAGTTCCTGGAGCGCCTGGTTCATCCAGTGCGCCACCCGCTCGGCACCCACGCCTTGCTGGGCCAGTACGCTCAAGGCAAAACCTTCGCCCAGGTCGTCGACGCTGAGGGTCAGTGGATAGTTGCTGCGCTCCTCCCCACCCAGCAGGCGCACGCCTTGCGCCCCGCTATCGGTACCTGTGGCGCTGCTGTGGCGGTAGTTGAACAAGGCGCTGAACAGTGGCGACGATGCCGCCACGCCGCTGCAGCGCTGGGCCAGGGCCAGCGACGCATGCTCGTGTGCCAGCAGCGCCGACAGCCGTTGGTGGGTCAGGCGTACCGCCTGCTGCACGGGCGTGGCCAGGTCGATGCGCAGTGGCAAGGTGTTGATGAACACGCCCAGCGCCCGGTCAGCCCCCTCACCGCCTTGCAGGCGGCCCATCAGCACCGTGCCGAACACCACGTCAGTGCGGTTGGCCAGCACGCCCAGTACCCGCGCCCAGGCCAGGTGCGCCAGGCTCGCGGCGCTGACGCCCAATTGCCGGGCCTGCTCGCGCAGGCTGCGGGCCAGCGTGGCGTCTAGGTTCAGGCGGGCTTCCTCGATGGCATGCCCTTCGCCTTGCACGTCGGCCAGGCCGAACGGCAGGGTCGGTTCGTCCAGGTCGCCGAGCATCTCGCGGAAGAACGCTTCATGGCCGGCATCGTCAGCCGCCAGGCGCGCCTGGGCCACGTAGGTGCGGTAGGGCACCGGGGCTGGCAGTTGCTCGCCCTGCCCCGCCATCAGCGCCTGCATTTCAGCGGCAATCACCTCCATGGCGGTATGGTCCAGGGCCAGGTGGTGGAACTGCAGGATCGCCACCACCCGCTGGTTGGCCGGGTCGGCGGCATGCAGCAGGCGCAGCAACGGCGCGCAGGCCAGGTCCAGGCGCTGGTGGCGGGCGTCGTAGCGCGCCTGCAACGCATCGATCACGGCCTGGTCGCCGAGCCCTTCGACCGATGTGACAACCATTTGCGCCTTGCGCCAGACCACTTGCACCGCTTGCTCCAGGCCCTCGCTGACCACGGCGGTGCGCAAGATGTCGTGGCGGTCGATGACCTGCTGCAGGGCACCGGCCCAGCGCTGCAAGTCGGCCAGGCTGTCGAATGCCAGGCGCGATTGCAGCAGGTACGGGTCGCCCTGCTCGGCGCTCAAATGGTGATAGAGGATGCCCTCCTGCAATGGCGCCAGGGGGTAGATTTCCTGCACGTTGGCCGCGCCGCCCGGCACGCTGGCAACGATGTGATCGATGCTGCTCTGGTCCAGTTCGATCAGGCTGAGCATGGCCGGGGTGATGACCTTGGCATCTGCCGGCACCCGGTTGGCCGGCACCTGCACCTCGCGGCCAGTGCCGACTGCCGCGGCCAGCGCAGCCAGGGTTGGCTGGGCGAACAGCACGCGCACGTCGGCACTGAGGCCGGCCTTGCGCATGCGCTCGACCAGGGTCACCGCCAGCAGCGAATGGCCGCCCAGCTCGAAGAAGTGATCGTGGCGGCCGACCTGATCGACCTTGAGCACATCCGCCCAGATCGCAGCCAGGGCGGTCTCCACGTCACCTTGCGGCGCCGCGAAGGCGCGGCTGACCACGGCGTCGCTGCCCGGTTGCGGCAGCGCACGGCGGTCGAGCTTGCCGTTGGCGGTCAATGGCAGTTCGGCCAGGCACACGTAGGCGGCCGGCAGCATGTAGTCCGGCAACTGGCCTTGTAGCTGGGTGTGCAACTCGGCTGGAGTCGGTGCCGCCGTGTGTACGGTGAAATAGGCCACCAGACGCTTGTCACCCGGGCTGTCTTCACGCAATACGACTGCAGTGTCACGAACGCCCGCACACTGCCCCAGGCATACCTCGATTTCCCCCAGTTCGATGCGGAAGCCGCGCAGCTTGACCTGCTGGTCGGCACGCCCCAGGTAGCGCAGCGTGCCGTCGGCCTGCCAGCTGGCCAGGTCGCCGCTGCGGTACATGCGGGCACCCGGTTGGCGGCTGAACGGGTCGTCGATGAAGCGCTCGGCGGTGAGTACCGGCTGGCCAAGGTAACCCAGGGCCACGCCATCGCCGCCGATGTACAACTCACCCACGGCGCCTACTGGCAGCGGCTGCCGGCGGGCATCGAGCACATAGCAACGGCCGTTGCCGATGGGCTTGCCAATCGGGATGCTGCCCTCGCCGGCAGTGGTAATTGCATGGGTGGTGCTGAAGGTGGTGGCTTCGGTCGGGCCGTAGCCATTGAGCAAGTGCTGCGGCGCGCCATCGCGCAGTACCCGGGCGATCACCGCCGGGTCCAGCACGTCGCCGCCCACCATCAGGTAGCGCAGTTTGGCGAAGGCTGGCAGCAAGGTTTGAGCAAACTGGTGGAACAGCCCTGCTGTCAGCCACAGCACGCTGACGTCCTGCGCCAGCAGCACATCGCGCAATGCCTCGCGAGACAGCACCTGTTGCTGGTCGATAACCACCACGCAAGCGCCGTTGAGCAAAGGCGCCCAGACCTCCAGGGTACTGGCGTCGAACGCCGGGTTCGAGGCGAAGGCGAAGCGGTCCTCGCGGCTGAAATTGGCAAAACCGTTGTTGATCACCAGGCGCACGATCGCCCGGTGCGGCACTTGCACGCCTTTCGGGGCGCCGGTGGAGCCCGAGGTGTACATGATGTAGGCCGCGCTTTCGGCGTTTACCGACAGGTCCGGCGCGTGTGTTGGGTAAGCGGCCAGGTCGCAGCCGTCCAGCTCGACCCGCAGGGCCTGACCAGGCTGCGCTTCGCTGGCGAGCGTCAGCAGCACCTGGGCCTGGCTGTCGTTGACCATGAACGCCTGGCGTTCGACAGGCGCATTGCTGTCCAGCGGCACGAACACCGCGGCGCATTTGCTGACGGCCAATTGCGCAGCCAGCAGTTCGAAGCTGCGCGGCAGCAGCAAGGCAACGCGATCACCGGGCTTGACGCCCAGGCCCAGCAGGTGGTGGGCCAGGCGGTTGGCGTGCTGCTCCAGTTGCAGGAAGGTCCACTCACGCGCCCCGTGTACCACGGCGACAGCCTGCGGGGTGAGCGCGGCATGGGCACCGAACAGCCGGTGCAGCGCCTGGTCCCGCGGGTAATCGCGGCGGCTGGCGTTGAAGCCTTGCAGCACCAGTTCGCGCTCGCTCGGCGCCAGTTGGCTAAGGGCATGCAACGGCGTGGACGGCGCACGTTGCAGGGCATCGGCCAGTTGATCCAGGGCTGTAGCAAGCAGGCGGCACACCTGCCCACCGTCGACTTGTGCCAACGCCTGAACGGTCAGGACAAAGCCATCACCCAGGTCGTCGACATTGACTACCAGTGGGTAGTTGCTGCGTTCGTGGGCCGCCACCTGCTCGATGCCCTGCCAGGCCTGGTGCAGTTCGGCCTTGGCCGGTGCGCTGTGGCGGTAGTTGAGCAGGCTGGTGAACAGCGCCTGGGTCGCCGGCACGCCACTGCAACGCTGGGCCAGGGCCAGCGAGGCTTGTTCGTGGGCCAGCAGGCGCGCCAGGCGCTGGTGGGTCAGGCGCACGCCATCGGCGGCCGCCGCCGCGCTGACGCTGACGCGCAATGGCAAGGTATTGATGAACATCCCCAGCGCCCGTTCGGCACCCTCGCCGCCCTGCAGGCGACCGAGCAGCACGGTACCGAACACCACCTCCTCGCGCCCGGACAGCTGGGCCAGCACCTGCGCCCAGGCCTGGTGCACCAGGCTGGCGACACTCACGCCCAGTTGCCGCGCCTGCTCGCGCAGGCGGCCAGACAGCTCGGCATCCAGGACCTGGCGGCTGTCGTAGACCTCGCTGGCATCGCCTTGTGCATCGTGCAGCCCGAACACGACAGTCGGTTCGTCGATGTCTCCCAGCAGCTCGCGGAACAGGGCTTCGTCGGCCTGGGTATCGGCGCCCAAACGGGCCTGGGCCACGTAATTGCGGTAAGGCACGCTGGCCTCGTGTAGCGGTTGGCCTTGCAGCACGGCAGTGATTTCGGCCACCAGCTGCTCGACAGCGGCGTGGTCGAGGATGATGTGGTGGATCAGCAACGTGGCTTGCAGGCCATGGTCGGTTTGCGCAGGAAGCAGGCGGATCAGCGGGGCCTGGTTCAGGTTGATTGCGCCGTGGGGCTGTTCGCCATGCAAGGCGGCGCCAATAGATGGCGTGGTGCGCCAGACCACTTGCACCGGCTCGTCGAGGGTTTGCCAATGGATGCTGGAGCGCAGGATGTCGTGGCGCGCTATGACCTGGTCGAGCGCGGCGGCAAAGGCGTCGAGCTCGGCCTGGCCGGGGAAGGCAAAGCGCGCCTGCAACACGTACGGGTCGGCGCCCTCGCTGGCCAGGTGGTGGTAGAGGATGCCCTGTTGCAGCGGCGCCAGGCCGTAGATGTCCTGGATATTCGCCGTACCACCCGGGACCTGCGCTACCACGGTGTCGATGGCGGCCTGTGAAAGGTCGGCCAGCGGCAGCATGGCCGGGGTGATGTGTGTAGTACCTGGCGCTATGACGTTGGCCGGTACCACGACCCGGGTTTCACCGCCCAGCGCAGCGGCCAGCGCGGCCAGGGTCGGCTGGCCGAACAGCACCCGGATATCGGCATGCAGGCCGTGTTCACGCAGGCGTGCGGTGAGGGTGACCGCCAGCAGCGAGTGGCCACCGAGTTCGAAGAAGTTGTCGTGGCGCCCTACTCGCTCCACGCCCAGCAGGTCGGCCCAGAGGGTGGCGAGCAGGTGTTCGGTTTCGCCTTGCGGGGCCTCGAATGGGCGGTCCTGCAGTACGCCGGGTTCTGGCAGCGCCTTGCGGTCGAGCTTGCCGTTGGGGCTCAGTGGCAGCGCATCGAGGTGCATGAACTGCGCCGGCACCATGAATGCCGGCAGGTGGGCAAGCAATGCTGTGCGCAAGGCTTCCACCGCTTGTGGCTCGCCGGTGTAGTAGGCGATCAGGCGTTGGTCCTTCGCCAGCACCACCGCTTCCTTGATGCCGGCAATGGCGGTGAGGCCAGCCTGGATCTCGCCGAGTTCGACGCGCAGACCGCGCAGCTTGACCTGGTCGTCGTTGCGGCCGAGGTATTCGATGTTGCCGTCGGCCAGGTGGCGGGCCAGGTCGCCGGTGCGGTACAGCCTTGCGCCGGGTACGAACGGGTCGTCGATAAAGCGCTCGGCGGTGAGTTCGGCGCGGTTGAGGTAGCCGCGGGCGACCTGGACGCCGCCGATGTACAGCTCGCCGGCGACGCCTTGCGGGACGGGTTGGCGTTGCTCGTCGAGGATGTACAGGGTGGTGTTGGCGATGGGTTTGCCGATCGGGGTGTTGTCGGGGGCGGTGTTGCAGTGCCAGGCGCTGACATCGACGGCGGCTTCGGTGGGGCCGTAGAGGTTGTGCAACTCGACTGCCGGAAGCTGCTGGTGGAAACGTCGTACCAGATTCCCCGGCAAAGCCTCACCCGAGCAGATCACGCGGACCAGTTGTAGGAGCGGCCTTGCGTCGCGATCGGCCTGCGCAGCAGGCCCGGCGATTTCAGCGTTAACTTCTAGATCCTGGGGCCGCTGCGCGGCCCTTTTGCGACACAAGGCCGCTCCTACAGGGGGCGCGTCTGCTGCGAATGACAGGAACACATCCAGCATCGAGGGGACGAAATGCAGGGTGGTGACGTTTTCTCGCAGGATCACTTCGCGCAGGTATTCGGGGTCGCGGTGCCCGCCAGGGCGGGCCATGACCAACCTTGCGCCAGTCTGTAACGGCCAGAGGAATTCCCACACCGACACGTCAAAGCTGAACGGGGTCTTCTGCAGCACCACGTCGTCAGCATTCAGCCCGTAGGCGTCCTGCATCCATAGCAGCCGGTTGACCACCCCGGCATGCTCGTTCATCACGCCTTTCGGCAGGCCGGTAGAGCCCGAGGTATAGATCACGTAGGCCAAGTGACGCGGGGTCAACGCCCCAATGACCGGATTACCTGAAGGCAAGTCACCCCACACCGGCAAATCCAGATCAATCAGCAGTCCGGCCTCCGGCACATGCCGGGTCGCCCCGTGCACCAGCACCGCCACCGGCGCGCTGTCACTCAACATGTGCCGCACACGCTCGGCCGGGTAATCCGGATCGACCGGCACATAGGCGCCACCTGCCTTGAGAATGGCCAGCAAGCCCACCACCATCGACAGCCCACGTTCCACGCAGATTGCCACTCGATCATCCGGTTTAACCCCAAGCCCGATCAAGTGATGCGCCAAACGGTTGGCCTGTTCGTTGAGCTGGCAGTAAGTCAGCTCACCTTCCTCGGCTCGCACCGCCACAGCATCCGGCGTGCGCACTACTTGCGCCTCGATCATGCCGTGCAGGGTCTGCTCAAGGTTGTAGTCAGCGGCTGTGTCGTTGAAGTCGACCAGCACTCGCTGGCGCTCCTCAGCCTGCAGCACCGGCAACTGTTGTACCGGCAGCTGCGGTTGATGCTGCAGGGCCTCGACCATGGCCTGCAGCACCTGGTGCATCTGCCCGCAAATACGTGCGGCACCGATTTCGGCCGAGGTCATGGCGACCAGGCGGAAGCCTTCTCCCAGGTCATCCACGTTCAGGCTTAACGGGTAGTTGGTACGTTCCTGCCCTTCCAGTACTTCGATGCCCTCCCAGCCCTGGCGCTGTGCGGCAGCCGGCTCGGCGCCATGGCGGTAGTTGAGCATGGCGCTGAACAGCGGCAACGGCGCGGCAACGCCGCTGCAACGCTGGGCGAGGGCCAGTGAGGCGTGCTCGTGGGCCAGCAGTGCGCTCAGCCGCTGGTGCACGGCCTGGGCCGCGCTGTGCAGGTCGGCATCGGCCAGATCGACGCGCAGGGGCAGGGTATTGATGAACATGCCCAGCGCCCGCTCGGCACCCTCGCCGCCCTGCAGGCGGCCCAGCAACACGGTACCGAACACCACGCTTTGCCGGCCGCTGGCCGCCGCCAGCACGCGCGCCCAGGCCAGGTGGAACAGGCTGGCGACACTGATGCCCAGCTGGCGGGCCTGTTGACGCAGGCCGGCGGCGAGTTCAGGCGAGACGGCTAATTTGGCTTCCTGCATGTCGCGGCCGTCGCCTTGCACGTCACTGAGGCCGAACGGCAGGGTGGGTTCGTCGATATCGGCCAGTTGCGCGCGGAAGAACGCCTCGTGTGCGGCCTGGCTGATGCCCAGGCGGGCCTGGGCCACGTAGTTGCGGTATGGCACGGGGGCATGGGTTGGGGCCGGGGCGCCTTGCAGGTAAGCGCTCAGCTCTTCGCCGACCACTTCCAGGGCGGTGTGGTCGAGGACGATGTGGTGGAACTGTAAGGTGGCTTCGATCGGGCCGTCGGTGTCGGTGTAGAGCAGGCGGATCAAGGGTGCCTGGCACAGGTTGAGGGCGGTGGTGGGTTCTTCGCGGGTGAACCCGCTCCTACAAGGGTCCGTGGCAAGCGCAGGGACTACGCGCAGGACGACCTGGACGGGTTGCGGCAGGCCTTCCCAGAGGATGGCAGTGCGCAGCACGTCGTGGCGGGCGATGACCTTGTCCAGCGCAGCGGCGAAGGCTTGCAGGCGCTCGCGGCTGGCGAAGCGCAGCCTGGAGAACAACACGTAAGGGTCGTGCTCGGCGCTCAGGTGGTGATAGAGGATGCCCTCCTGCAGCGGCGCCAGCGGGTAGATGTCCTGAACGTTGGCGGCACCGCCCGGTACCTGAGCGACGATGCGTTCGATGGCAGGCGGGTCCAGCTCGATCAGGCTGAGCAGCGCTGGGGTGATATGCGTGCAACCTGGCGCAATGCGGTTCTCGGGTACCTCCACCTGCTGGTCAGCGCCGAGGGTGGCGGCCAGCGCGGCAATGGTCGGCTGGCCGAACAGGGTGCGTACATCGACCTGCAGGCCCTCCAGGCGCAGGCGCGCGGTGAGGCTGACGGCCAGCAAGGAATGGCCACCGAGTTCGAAGAAGTTGTCGTGTCGACCGATCTGCTCGACACTCAGCAACTCGCTCCACAGCCGGGCCAACAAGGTTTCGATGGCGCCTGCCGGTGCTTCGTAGGGCCGCCCGTGTAGGGCCGCGTCGGCTGCTGGCAAGGCTTTGCGGTCGAGTTTGCCGTTCGGGGTGAGTGGCAACTGGTCCAGGTGGATGTACAGGGCTGGCACCATGTATTCCGGCAGCTGGGCCAGCAATGCCTGGCGCAGGCTCTCTGCAGGCTGCGAGGTGCCGGTGTAATAGGCAACCAGGCGTGCGTCATCGACCGCGAGCACGACGGCGTCGCGCACACCCGCGACATGGCCCAGGCAGGCTTCGATTTCGCCCGGTTCGATACGCAGGCCACGCAGCTTGATCTGCTGGTCGGTACGGCCAAGGAACATCAGGTTGCCGTGCGGGTCCAGGCGCACCAGGTCACCGCTGCGGTACAGGCGGTCACCGCTCACAAAGGGGCTGGCAATGAAGCGTTCGGCCTGCTGCTCAGGCAGACCCAGGTAGCCACGCGTCACGCCCGCGCCGCCGATGTGCAACTGCCCGGCTACGCCCCACGGTACCAACTGGTCGTCACCGTCCAGCACGTAGAGCCGGGTGTTGTCGATGGCCTGGCCGATGGGCAATGCGCCTTGCGGCAGTGCGGCACCCGGCTGCAACGTCCATACGCTGCAATCCACCGTGGTCTCGGTGGGGCCGTAGACGTTGTGCAGGCGTACCTGCGGCAAGCGCTGGCGCACCTGGGCCGCCAGGGCTGAGCTCAGCTCGCCACCGCCGCAGACAATATCGGTGAGGCTGTTGCAGTGGCTGCTCTCGGGTTGTTCGATGAACTGCTGGAGCAAGGCTGGAACGAACTGCACCACCTCCACCTGCTGTGCCTGGATCAGCTGCGCCAGGTAGGCCGGGTCACGCTGGCCGTCTGGCCGTGCCAGCACCAGGCGCAAACCGCTGCACAGGGGCCAGAACAGCTCCCAGACCGAGGCATCGAAACTGACCGGGGTCTTGTGCAGCACACCACCTGCGCCCGCTGCCTGGCACAGGCGCTGGCTCCAGTGCACCAGGTTGACCACGTTGCGGTGCTCGACCATCACGCCCTTGGGCACGCCGGTAGAACCTGAGGTGTAGATCACATAGGCCAGGTGCTGTGCGCCGAGCCCGGCGATACGCGGGTTGCTGATCGGTTGCTGCTGCCAGCATGGCTGGTCCAGGTCAATCACTGGCAGTTGCGTGGCCCCCACTACCTCACGGGTGGCACCGTGCACCAGCACGGCCAGCGGTGCGCTGTCGGCCAGCATGTGGCGGATGCGCTCGGCCGGGTAGCCCGGGTCGACCGGCACATAGGCCGCGCCGGCCTTGAGGATGGCCAGCAGGCCGAGCACCATGTTCAACCCACGTTCGACGCAGATCGCTACCCGGTCATCGGGTTTGACGCCAAGGGTAATCAAGTGGTGCGCCAGGCGGTTGGCCTGTTCGTCAAGCTGGCGATAGCTCAGCTCACCGTTTTCGGCCACCAGCGCGATGGCATCGGGCGACCGGCGTACCTGCGCCTCGAACAGGCTGTGAAGTGGCTGCTCAAGGTCATGGGGCTGCGGCGCTTGCTGGGTCAGCAGCTGTTGGCGCTCCAGCGGGGTCAGTACCGAGAGTTGCTGCAATGGCAAACCGGGCTGATGCTCCAGCGCGTCCAGCAGGCCGATCAGCACCTGCTGCAATTGCTCGCAGATGCGCTGGGCACCCACTTGCGCGGTGACCTGCGCGCTAATGCACAGCCCGTCGCCCAGGTCATCGACGTTGACGCTGATCGGGTAATTGCCATGCCCGCGTGCCGGCAACACTTCGATCCCTTCCAGGGCTTGCTCACGCGCCTGCTGCTCGCTGGCGGTGGCGCCGTGGCGATAGTTGAGCATGGCGCTGAACAGCGGCGCCGGCGCGGCCACGCCACTGCAACGCTGGGCCAATGCCAGCGACGCGTGCTCATGCACCAGCAGCGCAGCCAGCCGCTGATGGGCTTGGCGCACCCCTTCGCGTACGTCCAGCCCGTGCAGGTCCAGGCGCAGGGGCAAGGTGTTGATGAACATGCCCAGGCCACGGTCGGCGCCAGCCCCGCCTTGCAGGCGACCCAGCAGGACCGTGCCGAAGACCACACTGGACTTGCCGCTGGTGGCGGCGACCAATCGCGCCCAGGCCAGGTGCAGCAGGCTTGCGGCGCTCACGCCCAGTTGCTGGGCCTGGCCACGCAGGCGCTGGTATTGGCGGGTGTGCAGGGTCACGCTGGCCAGCTCGAACTGGCTGGCATCCAGTTGCAGGTCGGCGAGGCCATAGGGCAAGGTCGCTTCGTCGATATCGGCGAGCTGTGCACGGAAGAACGCTTCGTGTTCGACTTCGCTGATGGCCAGGCGGGCCTGGGCCACGTAGTTGCGGTAAGGAACTGGCGCTTGTGGCGGTTGCAGGCCTTGCAGGTGGTCGCGGATTTCGCCCAGCACCGCTTTCATGGCGGTGTGGTCGAGGATGATGTGGTGGAATTGCAGGGTGGCTTGGATGGGGCCGTCGGCGTCGGTGTAGTGCAGGCGGATTAGCGGGGCACTGCTCAGGTCGAGATCGGTGGTGGATTCTGCGCGGGCGCGCCCGCTCCCACAGGGGACTTGGCGCAGGACTACCTGGACGGGTTGCGGCAGGCCGTCCCAGAGGATGGCGGTACGCAGCACGTCGTGGCGGGCGATGACCTTGTCCAGGGCGCCGGCAAAGGCGTGCAGGCGTGCCTGGCTGTCGAAGACGATGGGCCATTGCAGCAAGTAAGGGTCTTCCCCGGCCGCGCTCAGGTGGTGGTAGAGAATGCCTTCCTGCAGCGGTGCCAGCGGGTAGATATCCTGCACGTTGGCAGCGCCGCCGGGCACCGTTGCGACAATGCGCTCGATTACCGCCTGGTTCAGTGCCAGCAGCGGCAGCATGTCGGCGGTGATGTGTGTGCAACCGGCCGGAATACGGTTTTCCGGCACGCTCAGTTGCCGGCCTTGGCCCATGGCGGCAGCCAGCGAGGCTACCGTCGGCTGGCCGAACAGTACGCGCACATCTGTCGGCAAGCCTTGTTGACGCAGGCGCTCGATCAGGCTCACTGCCAGCAGCGAGTGGCCGCCCAGCTCAAAGAAGTTGTCGTGGCGCCCTACCCGGTCCACGCCCAGTACGTCGGCCCACACCACTGCCATGGCGGCTTCGGTCTCGCCTTCAGGCGCCTCATAGCCGTGACCGACCAGGTCGGTGGTGTCCGGCTCCGGCAGCGCGCGGCGGTCCAGCTTGCCGTGGCTGGTGAGCGGCAGTGCATCCAGGCGAATAAAGGCTTGCGGCAACATGTGCGCCGGCAGGCAGGCCTGCAACGCCTGGCGCAGGCTTTCGACGGCTACCGGCGCGGTTTCGCTGAACCAGGCCAGCAGGCGCTCGCCGCGCACCAGCACCACGGCATCGCGGATGCCCGCCTGGGCAGCCAGGGCTGCCTCGATCTCACCCAGCTCCACACGCACACCGCGGACCTTCACCTGGTCGTCGTTGCGGCCCAGGTAGTCCAGTGTCCCGTCAGCGTTCCAGCGCACCAGGTCGCCACTGCGGTACATGCGTGCGCCTGGCAGGCGGCTGAACGGGTCGGCAAGGAAGCGTTGTTCGGTCAGTTCAGGGCGGTTGAAGTAGCCGCGCGCCACCTGCGCGCCGCCAATGTACAGCTCGCCGGTAACAGCGACCGGCACCGGTTGCTGGCGCTCATCCAGCACATAGACGCGGGTGTTGGCGATCGGTTTGCCGATGTGTAACGCCGCGCCCGGGTGCAGTACGCCCGAGGTGGCGACCACGGTGGTTTCGGTCGGGCCGTAGTTGTTGACCAGGGCAAAGCCCGGATCGCGGTCGAACTGGCGCAGACGGTCGCCACCCACCAGCAAGGTGCGCAGGGTCGGGTGCTGTGTTGGGCGGCGCAATGCCTGTTCGGCCACCGGCGTGGGCAGGAAGCTGACCGCCAATGGCTGTTCCAGCCACCAGTCCAGCAGTTCCTCGACATGCTCGTTACCGATGTGCGCAGGCGGCAGGTGCAGCGTGGCCCCGGCACACAAGGCCGGCCAGACCTCCCACGCCATGGCGTCGAAACCGAAGCCGGCCACGCTTGACGTGCGAGTACCCGCCTTCAAAGCAAAGGCCTGGCAATGCCAGTGCACCAGGTTGGCCAGGGTGTGGTGTTCGACCATCACCCCTTTGGGTTGGCCGGTGGAGCCGGAGGTGTACACCAGATAGGCCAGCTGGTGCGCATCCAGGCCTGGCACTTGGGGGTTATCGGCCAGGCTGTGGAAGGCGCCTGGCGAATCAAGGTCGAGCCGCGGGACATCAGCGGGCAGCCCGACGATCTGCGAATCGGCCAACACCAACCGCGGG
Source organism: Pseudomonas sp. NPDC089407 (assembly GCF_044900445.1). Lineage (NCBI taxonomy): Bacteria > Pseudomonadati > Pseudomonadota > Gammaproteobacteria > Pseudomonadales > Pseudomonadaceae > Pseudomonas > Pseudomonas sp. NPDC089407. Next base: position 28,731 of record NZ_JBJDNB010000004.1, on the reverse strand, counting down.
GCGCTGTCGGCCAGCAGGTAGGCGATGCGCTCGGCCGGGTACACCGGGTCTACCGGTACATAGGCGGCGCCGGCCTTGAGCACGGCCAGCAGGCCGATGATGCGTTCGCAGCGGCGTCCGACGCACAGGGCCACGCGATCGCCGCACTGCACGCCATCGGCGATCAGGCGGTGCGCCAGCTGGTTGGCGCGGCGGTTGAGTTCGGCATAGCTGAGCGCCTGGTCGCCCTGGCTGACCGCGCTGGCGTCCGGCGTGCGGGCCGCCTGGGCTTCGAACAGGGCGTGCACGGTGTGACCTTGCGGGTAAGCCTGGGCGGTGGCGTTGAAGCTGCCGATCAGTTGCTGGTGGGCCTGTTCACCGAGGATGGGCAGGCTGTCCAGCGTAGTGGCCGGGCTATGCTCCAGTGCTTGGACCAGTTGCGCGACGGCGTTGGCCATCCATTCGGCCACCCGCGCGGCGCCAATGCCGGGCACGGTCAGCACGCTGAAGGTAAAGCCGCTGCCCAGGTCGTTGACGCTGAGGGTCAAGGGGTAGTTGCTGCGCTCTTCGCCGCCCAGCAGGCGCACACCCTCCCAGATGCCCTCGCCTTCGCGCGGCGCATCGTCGGCGCTGTGGCGGTAATTGAGCAAGGCGCTGAACAACGGTGCCGATGCAGGCACACCGCTGCAGCGCTGGGCCAGGGCCAGCGGCGCGTGCTCGTGGGCCAGCAGTGCAGACAGGCTGCGGTGTGTAGCGCGCACGGCGGCGTGCAGGTGCGCGGTGGTGTCGACCCGCAAGGGCAAGGTATTGATGAACATGCCCAGGGCGCGGTCGGCACCCTCGCCGCCTTGCAAGCGGCCCAGCAGCACGGTGCCGAACACCACGTCGCTGCGGTTGGCCAACACGCCGAGCACGCGGGCCCAGGCCAGGTGCATCAGGCTGGCGGCACTGACGCCCAGTTGCCGGGCCTGGCTGCGCAGCCGCTGTGCCAGCGGCTCGTCCAGCGCTTGCGTTGCGCTCTGGATATCACGGCCATCGCCTTGCACGTCGGCATGGCCCAGCGGCAAGGTCGGCTCATCGACATCGGCCAGCATTTCGCGGAAGAACGCCTCATGCCCGCCTTGGTCACCCAGGCAGGCCTGGGCCACATAATTGCGGTACGGCACGGCGGCCGGCAGGGTGTGACCCTGGCCGAACAACAGCGCGCGCATTTCACGGGCGACCACGTCCATGGCGGTATGGTCGAGGGTGAGGTGATGGAATAGCAGGATCGCCACCACCTGGTGGTTGGCCGGGTCGAGGCTGTAGTACAGCCGGGTCAGCGGTGCCTGGCCCAGGTCCATGCGGTGATGGCGGGCGTCGAAGCGCGCATGCAGTTGCTCGATGCGGGCAACGCCGGCCTGCTCGGGCAAATCATCGATTTCGCCCACGTACAGTTCAGCCTTGCGCCACACCACTTGCAGCGGCTGCGGCAGGCCTTGCCAAAGCACGGCAGTACGCAGGATGTCGTGGCGGTCGATCACCTGTTGCAGGGCACCGGCCCAGGCCAACAGGCGTTCGACGCTGTCGAAGGCCAGGCGGGTCTGCAGCAGGTAGGGGTCGCCGTGTTCGGCACTCAGGTGGTGGTAGAGCACCCCTTGTTGCAGCGGTGCCAGCGGGTAGATCTCCTGCACGTTGGCGGCGCCGCCTGGCACGTTGGCAACAACCTGGTCGATTACCGACCGGTCCAGCTGGACCAGGCTGAGCATGTCCGGGCTGATGTGCTCGGCACCCAGCGGCACCCGGTTGGCCGGCACTTCGACTTCCTGCCCGGCCCCCACCACGGCGGCCAGCGCTGCCAGCGTCGGCTGGGCGAACAAAACCCGCACATCGATGACCAGTTCCGCCTTGCGCAGGCGTTCGACCAGGGTCACAGCCAGCAGTGAATGGCCTCCCAGTTCGAAGAAGTTGTCGTGTCGCCCTACCCGCTCCACGCCCAACACATTGGCCCAGACCTGCGCCATGGCCGTTTCGGTGGTGCCTTGCGGTGCCTCGTACTGCTGGCCGAACAGTTCGCCAGCGCCTGGGTCCGGCAGCGCACGACGGTCCAGCTTACCGTGGCTGGTCAGTGGCAATTCGTCCAGGCGCGTGAACGCCAGTGGCAGCATGTGCGCCGGCAGGCTGGCCTGCAGCGCCTCGCGCAGGGCATACGGGTCGAGCGGCGTGGTTTCGGTGTACCAGGCCAGCAGCCGGTCGCCACGTACCAGCACCACGGCATCGTCAATGCCCGGTTGGGCAGTGAGGGCGGCTTCGATTTCACCCAGTTCTACACGTACGCCACGGATCTTCACCTGGTCATCGTTGCGGCCCAGGTAATCGAGGGTGCCGTCGCTGTTCCAGCGCACCCGGTCACCGCTGCGGTACATGCGGGCGTTGGCCTGCGCGCTGTACGGGTCGCGCAGGAAGCGCTCTTCGGTCAGCGCCGGGCGGTTGAAATAGCCGCGTGCCACTTGTGCCCCACCGATGTACAGCTCGCCGGTAACCCCGACCGGCACCGGCTGCAGGCCTTCGTCCAGCACGTAGACCCGGGTATTGGCGATCGGCCGGCCGATGTGCAGGGCGCCACCGGGGGTGATCTGCCCGGAGGTGGCCACAACCGTGGTTTCGGTCGGGCCGTAGTTGTTGACTACGGCAAAGCCTGGGTCGCGGTCGAACTGGCGCAGGCGGTCGCCGCCGACCAGCAGGGTGCGCAAGGTCGGGTGCTGGTATTCGCGACGCAGTGCCTGCTCGGCCACCGGGGTGGGCAGGAAGCTGACCGTCAGCGGCTGTTGCAGCCACCAGTCGAGCAGCTCGTCGACATGCTCGTTGCCAATGTGCGCCGGTGGCAGGTGCAAGGTGGCCCCGGCGCTCAGGCCTGGCCACACCTCCCAGGCCATGGCGTCAAAGCCGAAGCCGGCGACGCTGGAAACCTGCGCTGCGCTGTCCACGGCAAAGGCCTGGCAATGCCAGTGCACCAGGTTGGCCAAGGTGTGATGCTCGACCATCACGCCCTTGGGTTGCCCGGTGGACCCGGAGGTGTACACCAGGTAGGCCAGGTGCTGTGCACCCAGCCCGGGTAGCTGCGGGTTGCTGTCGGCGGCGGCATAGGCGTCGGGCTGGTCCAGGTCCAGCCGCGGCAACTCCGCTGGCAAACCTTCGATGCCCGTTTCGGCCAGTACCAGCGCAGGGGCGCTGTCGCTCAGCAGGTAGGCAATGCGTTCGGCCGGGTAGCCTGGGTCTATCGGTACGTAGGCGGCACCGGCCTTGAGCACGCCCAGCAAGCCGACCAGCCGCTGGCCGTTGCGCGGCAGGCACAGGGCCACCCGGTCACCCAATTGCACGCCACGCGCGAGCAACTGGTGGGCTAGCTGGTTGGCCTGGCGATTCAGCTCGCCATAGCTCAGCGCCTGGCCGCCCTGCAGCACGGCCAGCACTTCAGGTGCACGTGCGGCCTGGGCCTCGACCAGCGCATGCACCGTCTGCCCTTGCGGGTAATGGCGGGCGCTGTCGTTGAACTGCTGCAGGACTTGTTCACGCTCGGCCGGCGGCAGTACTGCCAGTGCCTGCAACGGCGTGTCGGGGGCTTGTTCCAGGGCATCGACCAGGCTGGCCAGTACCTGCTCGAACTGCCCGCACAGGCGCGGTGCATGCCATTCGGGCAGGCTCTGCACGGTCAGGCGCAGGTCGTCACCGAGGTCGTCGACGCTGACGGTAAGCGGGTAATCGGTCCGTTCCTCGGCGCCGACGATATCGATGCCGGGGGCCACGGGGATGATTTCAGCAGCGTCACCGGCATCGCTGTGGCGGTAGTTGAGCATGCTGTTGAACAGCGGCGCCGGCGCTGCCACACCGCTGCAACGCTGGGCCAGGGCCAGCGATGCCTGTTCGTGGCCGAGCAAGGCACTGAGCCGGCGATGGGTGGCCAGCAACCCGTCGCGCACACTGTGCTGGCCCAGGTCGATGCGCAGCGGCAAGGTGTTGATGAACATGCCCAGCGCCTGCTCGCCACCGTCCCCTGTGGTCATGCGCCCCAGCAGGACGCTGCCGAACACCACGGCCTGGCGCGCCGAGAGTTGCCCGATCAGCCGGGCGAAACCGAGGTGCAGCACGCTGGCGGGGCTGACCCCGAGCTGCCGGGCCTGGTGGCGCAGGCGTTGGCTGAGCGCCGGTGGGAGGGTCAGGCGGGCCTGTTGCAGGGGCTGGTCGACCTTGTCCTGTTGGCCGAAGGCCAGCGTAGGCTCATCGATATCGGCCAGCATCTCGCCGAAGAAGCGTTCGTGGGCCTGTTCGTCCAGGGCCTGGCGGGCGGCCGCCAGCACATTGCGAAACGGCATGGGTGCGGGCAGCTGTGCGCAGGTGCCGGCAAGGTGTGCGTGGATTTCGCGGCGCACGATGTCAAGCGCGGTGTGGTCCATGATCACGTGGTGGAACATCAACAGCGCAACCCACTCATCACCCTCGCCCTGCGCATGCATCAGCTGCATCAGCGGTGCCTGGCGCAGGTCGAGGCGGTAATGGCGCGGGTCGAAGCGCTGGCACAGGCCGGCCAGGGCGCTGCCGCCGGACAACGGCAAGGCTTCGCGCACCAGTGCTGCTTCGCGCCACACCACTTGTACCGGGGCATCCAGGTATTCCCAGTGCAAGGCGGTGCGCAGGATGTCGTGGCGCTGGATGACCCATTGCAGCGCTTGGGCAAAGGCCTCCAGGTGGGCCTTGCTGGCAAAGCGCAGCTGCACCTGCGACAGGTAGGGGTCGCCGTCGCTGGCGGACAGGTGGTGGTAAAGCATGCCCTGCTGCAAGGGTGCCAGCGGGTAAATGTCCTGCACGTTGGCAGCACCGCCCGGCACGCTGTCGACGATGCGGTCGATGGCTGCCTGGTCCAGCGCTACCAGGGGCAGCATGTCGGGGGTGATGCGAAAGGCCGGGCTGAGCCAGTCGTCATCCTGCGCAGCGAGCATCTCCAGCAAGGCCGGCTTGTGCCGTGACAGCGCCTCCCACAAAGGGTCGTCCAGGGTTTCTTCGTCACCGAGGACGATCAGGTCCTGGTCTTCACGCTGGAGTCGGATTGCACGGGTGGAAAGAGCAGCCATCAGTTCGCTGAAGTGCATCGGTAAGCATCCTGCTTTGCCTGGAAATAGGGATGGTGGACACGCTAATGGATCGTGACCGACCGGTCTGACATGGGAAGCGGGGACAGGGGAGGATTTGTTGGGGCTGATGGGTTTGTCTCGGGTCTTGTGGTGGGGCAGATATCGAGCGCCGCGCGGGCGGCGCTCGATATCTGCCTCTCTCAAACAAGCAAGGCGAACCCTTCAGATACGCCGACGCTTGCCCAGGCCGGGAATGGTGGTTTGCGGGATCACCACGGCAACCTGTTCGCGGCTGGTGCTGGCCGCCAGGCCAGCCAGGGTCGGCTGGCTGAACAGTGTTCTGGCATCCACATGCAAGCCGGCCTGGCGCATGCGCGCCACCAGGCTGACGGCGAGCAACGAATGCCCACCCAACTCGAAGAAGTTGTCGTCACGGCCGACCTGCTCGATCTTCAATACCTCGGTCCAGATCCCGGCAAGGGCTGTTTCCAGCTCGCCTTGGGGGGCCTGGTACTCACGGCTGATCACCGCCTCGGCACCGGGTGCCGGCAGCGCCTTGCGCTCGACCTTGCCGTTCGGGCTCAACGGCAGTTCGGCCAGGGCCACGAACGCCTGTGGCACCATGTACTCGGGCATGCGCGCCAGCAGGTGGCTGCGTAACGCCTCCAGCGCTGGCGCCGGTTGGCCATCGCTGCTGGTGAAATACGCCACCAGGCGCTCTTCATGCATCAGCACCACCGCCTGGCCCACCGCTGGGTGGGCGGCCAGCAAGGCTTCGATTTCACCCAGCTCAACCCGCAAACCGCGCAATTTGACCTGGAAATCGTTGCGGCCAACGAAGTCCAGCTCGCCGTCAGCACGGTAGCGCACCAGGTCGCCGGTGCGGTACAGGCGGTCGCCTTCAACAAACGGGCTGGCAATGAAACGCTCAGCCTGCAACTGCGGCAACCCCAGGTAGCCACGGGCCACGCCGACACCGCCGATGTGCAACTGCCCTACCGCCCCCAACGGCACCGGACGGTCATGGGCATCGAGCACGTACAGGCGGGTATTGGCAATCGGCCGGCCAATCGGCGGGGCCTGCGTCGGCAGCGGCGCATGCGCCTGCAAGGTCCAGGCGGTGCTGTCCACCGTGGCCTCGGTGGGGCCATAGACATTGTGCAGGCGCACCTTGGGCAGACGCTGTCGCACACTGCGCACCAGTGCCAGGGTCAGCTCACCGCCGCCGCAGAAGATATCGGTCAGGCTGGTGCACTGCTCCACGCCCGGTTGCTCGAGAAACTGATGCAGCAGCGCCGGCACGAACTTGACGATGCTGACCTGCTGCGCCTGAACCAGCTGCACCATGTAGGCCGGGTCTCGGTGGCCATTGGGCCGCGCCAGTACCAGGCGCAAACCGGCGGTCAACGGCCAGAACAACTCCCACACCGAGCCATCGAAGGTAAACGGTGCGCGTTGCAGCAAGGCATCACCCGGGCGCGGCGGGCAGATGCGCGAACCCCAATGCATCAGGTTGCACAGGCCGCGGTGTTCCACCATCACCCCCTTGGGCGTACCGGTGGAGCCCGAGGTGTACATCACGTAGGCCAGTTGCGCAGGCCCCAGCCCCGCCACTTGCGGGTCATCGGCCGGATTGGCCAGCCAGTCGTTATGGTCAAGGTCGAGCCAGCGGCATTGCAGGGTGGCGAACAGGCCCTGCGTAGCACCGTGCACCAGCACCAGGGCCGGGGTGCAGTCCTGCAGCATGAAGCGCAGGCGCTCTTGCGGGTAGCCCGGGTCGAGCGGTACATAGGCGCCGCCGGCCTTCAGCACGCCCAGCAAGGCGACCATCAGCGACACGCCGCGCTCGATGCACACCGCCACCCGGCTATCCGGGCCAACCCCTTGGGCAATCAGGTGATGAGCCAGGCGGTTGGCCTGGGCGTTGAGTGTTTGATAGTCAAGGCTGAGGTCGTCGGCCTGCACGGCAATGGCTTTGGGCGTGCGTCTGACCTGTGCCTCGAACAGTGCCGGCAAGGTGTGCCCCAGCGGGCTGTCAGGGTCTTCACTGCTGTTGAAGCCCGACAGCAGACGCTGCAACTCGCTTTCCGGCACCGTACACAAGGCCTGCAAACCCACGCTGCTGCCACTGGCCAGCGCATCGCCCAACTGCTGCAGGGCACGCAGCAGATATTCCATGACCCGTTGCGCACCGATCGCTTGCGGCGCGCGAACGGCCAGTTGCAACGCATCAGCGCGCTCATCCACAGTCAGCACCAGGCCGTAGCTCTGCACCTCGCTGGCCTCGGCCAGTTCCACGCCAGGCAGCACCTGGCCGAACGGCAAGCTGCCCTGGCGGTAGTTGAGCAGGCTGTCGAACAATGCGCTGCCGGCCGGCAAGCCGCTGCAACGCTGGGCCAGGATCAGCGGCGCATCTTCATGCGCGAGCAGTGCCGCCAACCCTGCGTGGGTTTCCTTCAGGGCCTGGCCCGGCGAGCGCTGTGCCAGCGTGATGCGCAGCGGCAAGCTGTTGATGAACATGCCCATGGCGCGACCGGCGCCCGGGCCGGCCAGGCTGCGCCCCAGCAGCACAGTGCCGAGCACGACCTCATCGCGCCCGCCCAGGCTACCCAGTACCTGCGCCCAGGCCAGGTGCAGCAGGCTGGCCAGGCTGGCGCCCTGTTGCCGCGCCTGCTGACGAAGCATGGCGACACGTTCGGCGGCCAGACAATGGTCGTAATTCTCCAGGCATTGCTCGTCGACCGTTGCGCCCCCATACCCGGCGATCGGCGCCTGTGGCTCGATACCGGCAAGCTGCTTGCTGAAGAAGGCCGCATGGCCCGCCTGGCGCTCGGCATCGGTGCTGGCGGCGACGTAGTCGCGGTAAGCCACTGGCCTGGGCAACTGCTCACCGCGCCCTGCCATGAAAGCTTCCAGTTCGCTCAACAGCACCTGCAGCGACACGGCATCGTTGACCAGATGGTGGAAGCGCAACAGGCCCAACCAGCACCCTCGCCCGGTGTCTTCGGTACACACCAGCGCCATCATCGGTGCCTGGCGCAGGTCGAGCGGCCGTTGCTGCGGGTCGAAATGGCTGCGCAATTGCCCGGCAGGCCCGTGCCAGTGTTCAACCGGCAGGCGCGCCTGGCGCCAGACCACCTGCTGGGGATGCTCCAGCCCCTCCCAGCACAGGCTGGTGCGCAGGATGTCGTGGCGATCGATTACCTGCTGCAAGGCATCGGTAAAGGCCTGCAACTGCTCGCGGCTGGCAAAGGTGAACAGCGCCTGCTGCTGGTACGGGTCGCGGGTGTCGGTGACATGGTGATACAGCAGCCCCTGCTGCAGGGGCGCCAGCGGGTAGATTTCCTGCACGTTGCCGGCACCGCCAGGCACCGAGGCAACGATGTGGTCGATTGCGGCCTGGTCCAGTGCGGTGAGCGTCAGCATGCCTGGGGTAATCTGCCGGCAGCCCTGCGCCACCCGGTTTTCCGGCACCGCCATGCCAGCGACCGGCGTCACGCTGGCCGCCAGGCTGGCCAGGGTCGACTGGCCGAACAGCACCTGCACGTCAGCCTGTAAGCCCTGCTGGCGCAGGCGCTCGATCAGTTGCACGGCCAGCAGTGAATGGCCACCCAGCTCGAAGAAATGGTCCTGGCGCCCCACCCGCTCGACCTGCAACAGTTCGCCCCACAGCTGCGCCAGTTGCTGTTCAATCGGCCCCTCAGGCGCTTCATGCTCCCGGCGTACCTTGGCGCTTTCGTCGGCGTGCGGCAAGGCGCGGCGGTCCAGCTTGCCATTGGCGGTCAGCGGCCAGTTGCCCAGGCGCACATAGGCGCCCGGCAGCAAGGCCAGCGGCAGGCGTTCGCGCAGGTGCTCGTGCAGCGCACGCGGGGTCACCGGCTGGTCTGCGATGAACCAGGCCTGCAACTGGCCGTCGCGCAGCATCACCACGCATTCGCGCACGGCGGCATGGCTGGCCAGGGCTGCTTCGATCTCGGCCAGCTCGACCCGCACGCCGCGGATCTTCACCTGGTCGTCGTTGCGCCCGAGGTATTCCAGGGTGCCGTCGGGCAGCCAGCGCACCAGGTCGCCGGTGCGGTACATGCGCGCACCCGGTACCTGGCAGAACGGGTCCTGCACAAAGCGCTCGGCGGTCATCTGAGGCCGGTTCAGGTAGCCGCGGGCAACCCCCTTGCCGCCGATATAAAGCTCACCCGCTGCACCCGGCGGCAGCAACCGGCGCTGCTCATCGAGCACGTACAGCCGGGTATTGGCCACCGGGCCACCGATATGCAGCGGCCCACCGGCCGTTACCTGGCCCGAGGTGGCCACCACCGTGGCTTCGGTGGGGCCGTAGTTGTTGATTACCTTATAGCGCCGCTCGCGTGCCAGCCGGCGCAGGCGGTCACCGCCGACCAGCAAGGTTTGCAGGGTCGGGTGCAGCTCGCCCTGGGCAAAGGCGTGCTCGGCGACCGGGGTTGGCAGGAAGCTGACATCCAGCGGCTGGCCCCGCCACCAGTCAAGCAAGGCGTCGATGTCTTCGGCACCATCGCGCACCGGCGCCAGGTGCAAGGTCGCACCGCTGCACAACGCCGGCCAGACCTCCCAGGCCATGGCGTCGAAACCGAAACCGGCCAGGCTCGACTGATGGCGCCCAGGCTTCAGATCAAAAGCGCTGCAGTGCCAGTCGACCAGATTGGCCAGCATGTGCTGTTCTACCATCACGCCTTTGGGCAAACCGGTGGAGCCAGAGGTATAGATGACATACGCCAGGTCGCTTGGCGATTGCGCTGCAAAATCGAAGGCTGTGGCCGGCGTGGCAGCCCAGTCGAAGCGATCGAGGTCGATCTGCCTCAGGCCATGGGCTGGCAGGCGCTCGGCCAGCCGTGAAAGGGTCAGCAGCACGTCGGGGGCGCTGTCTTCCAGCAGGTAGGCCAGACGCTCGCGGGGGTGGGCCGGGTCAATCGGCACATAGGCCGCGCCCGCCTTGAGCACGGCCAACAGCCCCACCAGGGTGTCCAGCCCGCGCTGGGCGACCACCGCCACCCGGCGTTCAGGCCGCACGCCCAGGCCTGCCAGGTGTTGTGCCAGCAGGTCGGCACGCCGCTCAAGCTCGCCATAACTCAGCGCCTGGCCGTCGTGCAGCGCCGCCACTGCTGCCGGCCGTGCCTTGGCCTGGGCCTGGATGCGGTGTTGGATCAGGGTCGCATCAACCGTTGGTGATTGCGTGGCGTTCCACTGCTCTAGTGCGGCGTGTTCCTGGCCGGTCAGCAGGTCGAATGCACCAACCGATGTACGTGGCTGCTGCAAGCCTTGCTCCAGCACATGCAGCAGGCGCGCGGCCAACGCCTGCACCTGGTCATCGGCAAACCAGGCCCGGTTGTGCACCAGGTGCAGCGTCGCCGCATCGCTGTGGCTGTTGCAACGCAGGTGGATACTCAGTGGCGTCGGTTCGTGGCCGTTGCAGATCATCACCGTGTGGCCAGGCGCATCGGCAATCTGCAGCGCGTTGCTGTCTTCTTCGAACGACACCATCAGCTCGAACAATTGCGGCCGTTCTTCACGCAACACGCCGAGGCTGCGGTTGAGTTCGCTAAGGGCAAAGCGCTGGTGGCGATAATCCTGCTTCAGCGCATCGCGAATGTTCTGCACCAGCGCCGCGAACGAGCATTCGCGGCCAAAGCCCATGCGCAGCGCACTGACCTGGGTGAACAGCCCCAAGGTCGCCTTGAAACGGGCGTTGCCGCGGTTGCGCACTGGCAGCCCGACCACCCACTCATCACGTTGCAAGGTGCGCACCACGCAGACGTGCAAGGCGGCCAGCAGCACATGCAGTGGCGATGCCTGCAGCCCATTTGCAAAGCGGCGCATGCGGGCCAGCAATTGGCTGTCGAACGCTTGCTCCTGCGCGCCGCTGGGTGAGCCGCCTGCCGCCGCGGCGCGCTCGCGCGGGGCCATCAGGGCGGCGGGCAACTGCTGGTACCTGGCCAGCCAGTATTCACGGTCGCGGGCATGGCGCGTGGATGCCTGATACTGGGCATCGTCTTCGATGAAGGCATGGTAGGACGCTGCCCCGTGCGGCAAAGGCAGGCCTTGTTGCAACAGCTGGTAGTAATCGGCGAGTTGCTTGAACCACTGGTCCACCCCCCAACCATCGAGCACCAGATGGTGAGCCTGAACGGCCAGCAGGTAACGGTGGTCGGCAATGCGCAGCAACGTTGCGCTCCACAACGGGCTGGCATCCAGGCGATAGGGTGTGCGCATCTGTACCTGCAGCAAGCCCAGTGCGGCTGCCAACGGCTCTGGCGCCTGGCGCAGGTCGTGCACGGCCAGGGGCACGGCCATTTGCGCGGCGAAGTATTGGCGCGCAAGGCCGCCTTCGGTGACCAGCACCGTGCGCAGGCCATCATGCTCGGCCACCAGGTGCTGCAGCGCCTGCTGCAACTGCGCGGCGTCCACCCTGCCCTGCAGCTCGACATACGCGCCGATGTTGTACAGCGGCGAGTCGCCATGGCTGATCTGGTCCAGCCAGATATCACGCTGGGCAACGGTCAGGGCAAAGGTTTCGACGACAGGCATGATTCGGCAGGTCCTTCTGGTTGATCATCCGCGGATTCAAGCATCGCCGCCTGCAGCTGTATGGCCCGTTAAACCCGGACAACCGCAGCCCCGGGGCGGGCTGCTGAAAAACGTGTAGGAGATCTGCCACACCACATGACCTGCAATGGCCTACGGCACACGGTATACGCCGCGATCTGCCTGGATCAGCCATGCTTCTGACGTCAATTAGCTGGCTAAGCACTGCATTGCTCAAGCGTCACCTCGTTTTGCCGCAACACTGCGGCTGCGAATCGGTGTCATTTTCTGTCCCGGTTTTCCATTACAGACGCCCGCCCGGCAGCGGGCTTGAATACGCCCACCACCCCACCCGGAGCACTCGACCGCGAGACCACCCGCCGCAACACCCTGAACCAAGGGAGACTAGGAAATGATGCTGACCGACAGCCGCGAATACCGCCCCGACCCACAGCTGTACCTGCGATTGGGGGAACTGATCGCCAGCACCGGCGCTGCAGGCTTTGCCGAACAGATGTTACATCTGGTCGACGTTCAGGTACCCATCTACCGTATTGAGCTCAGTGAGTGGACGCTCGACCTGCACAAGGCGCACGCCAGCCGTATCAAGGTGTTGGGCAACGCTGGGCCACAGCACAGCCAGCACGAGGCTGACAACCTGCGCCAACCCTTGCTGCAACGCATCATGCAGATGAAAGACCCGCTGCTGATCGCGCTCAAGGCACCGCTTGGCCCCCACCCGTCACGCCAGAATGCGCATCAATGCCACCTGGTTTCCTGCAGCGGCAGCACACGCTGGGTGATCAGCTTCCATCGTGCGCCTAGCCAGCGCGCGTTCTCCTTGAGCGAACTGTCACAACTGAAGAGTTTGTCCGACACCCTGCTGCCCTTGGTCGAGCACCACGGGCAACTGCTTGAGCAAGGGGCTGTGCGGCGCGCCGGTTCGCCACTGGCTGACCTTGAGGCCGGCACGTTGCGCCAGTCGTTTGGTGAGCGGCTGCTGCAGGAAGCTGTGCGCCTGTCGACCCGCGAGCAGGAAGTGTGCCTGGGCCTGTTGACCGGCGGCACCGTGCCAGAAATGGCGCAGCGCCTGAATGTGAAGAACAGTTCGGTCGAAACCTACCTCAAACGCGCCACTGCCAAGCTGGGGGTCAGTGGCCGCCATGGTCTGGCGAAATGGATGGCCGGTGCCTGAAAGCGAGAACCCGCAATGCCCCGACATGCGCTTACCTTGATCGCCGTGCTGTTGTGCGGCTGTACGCTGGCACCCGACTACCAGCGCCCTGCACCACCGGTGAATGAGCAGTTCCCCCACGGCGCGGCCTATGCCGGCGATGCCCGGCAATACCAGGCCGCCGAAGATTGGCAGCAGGTGTTCCACGACCCGGTACTGCGCCAGTTGATTGGCAGTGCCCTGGGCAACAACCGCGACCTGCGCGTTGCCGCACTCAACGTCGAGGCCTACCAGGCACAGTACCGTATTCAGCGCGCCGACCTGCTACCCAAGGTTTCCGCCAATGCCCAGGGGCAGCGGCAGTACCTGCCCCGCGGCATGACCGGCACCGACCAGGGCGTGATCAGCTCGACCTATGCCGCGACGCTGGGCGTGAGCGCCTACGAACTTGACCTGTTCGGCCGGGTGCGCAGCCTCAGCGACCAGGCCCTGCTTACCTACCTGGCCAGTGAAGAGGCGCAGCGCAGTACCCGCCTGAGCCTGGTGGCGAGTGTCGCCAGCGTGTACCTGACCTGGCGGGCCGACCAGGAACTGCTGACACTGGCCAATGAGACCCTGGTGGCCGATGAGCGCAGCCTGCGCCTGACCAGCAACCAGCGCCGCGCCGGTACGGTGTCGGCCCTGGACCAGATTCAGGCGCGCACCAGTGTCGACAGTACCCGTGCGGCAGTGGCCCGCTACAAGCGCCTGGTGGCGCAGGACCTCAACCAGCTCACCTTGCTGGTGGGCGCGCCGGTGGCCGCTGACCTGGCCGCCCTGCCCCTGGCGGCCGAACAGATTGCCGGGCTGCCGGCCGGGTTGCCGTCTGGCCTGCTGCAGCGTCGGCCGGACATTCTGCAGGCTGAATACCAGCTGCGCGCGGCCAATGCCAACATCGGTGCGGCGCGGGCGGCGTTTTTCCCCAGCATCAGCCTTACCGCCAATGCCGGCAGCACCAGCCCCGAACTCAGTGGCCTGTTCGAGGGCGGCTCTGGTACCTGGCTGTTCCAGCCGCAGATCAGCCTGCCGATTTTTACTGCCGGCAGCCTGCGCGCGAGCCTGGACTATGCGCAGCTGCAAAAGGACATGCAGGTGGCGCAGTACGAAAAGGTCATTCAGGGTGCATTCCAGGAGGTGGCCGACGGCTTGGCGGCGCGTAGCACTTACCAGCGGCAACTGCAGGCACAACGTGACCTGGTGGCCTCGAACCAGCGTTACTACGACCTGGCCGAGCACCGCTACCGGATTGGCGTGGACAGCAGCCTCACGTTTCTGGATGCCCAGCGCTCGTTGTTCAGTGCCCAGCAGGGGTTGATCAATGACCGCTTGGCGCAGCTGGTGGCGGAGGTGAAGCTGTATGCGGCGTTGGGTGGGGGGTGGAAGGAGGATTCGGGAGGCTGATACTTTTAGCAGAACCTGTTTGATGGGTGGCCTGTTCCGGCCCTTTCGCGGGTGAACCCGCTCCTACAGGTGCATCACACGACTTGGACCTGTGATTTACCTGTGGGAGCGGGTTCACCCGCGAAGAATCCAGCACAAATGGGCCTGCTTGGTATCTGGTACACCAGTGCCACTCAAAAAGAATGCATTTGATAATGATTCGTAGTAGTTTCACGGCGCTTTCCCACCCTACCCCTCAGCGCCTTACTCCAGGATCGTACCGTCGATGCGTCGAACGTTCGTTTCGCTTTGTGTGCTTCATGCTGTCTCCCCGCAGGCCTTCGCCCAGCCTGAACCGATCGGCGACCCTGCCCAGATCGAACTCCAGGCCCTGAGCATCACCAGTACCGCCGACAGCGAACGCGCGGACGGCCCGGTCGATGGCTACAAGGCCAGCCGTTCGGCCAGCGCTACCCGCACCGACACTGCACTGCACGAAACGCCGCAGTCGATCAGCGTGGTCCCCAAGGATGTGCTGCAAGACACGGGCGCCACGCGCCTGCAAGACGGCTTGGACTACGCCGGCGGGGTCGGCCGCGCCAACAACTTTGGTGGCCAGGGCCTGACCACCTTCACCGTGCGTGGCTTTACCACCGGCGAGTTCTACCGCAACGGCTTCCCGATCAACCGCGGCTACCCCAACGCCCCGGACGCCAACACCGTCGAGCGCCTGGAAGTGATCCGTGGCCCGGCCAGCAGCCTGTACGGTCGGGGTGACCCGGGTGGCACCTTCAACGTGGTCAGCAAGCAACCGCTGGCAGAGCCCAAGGTCACCCTCGGCAGCCAGTTCGATGACCAGGGCATGCACCGCGCCACCCTCGATGCTACCGGCCCGCTGAACCAGGACGGCTCGCTGGCCTACCGCCTGAATGTGCTCGGCGAAGGCGGTGACAGCTTCCGTGATGACGTGGAAAGCGAGCGTTACGATGTTGCACCCGTGCTCAGCTGGCAGGTCAACGACAGCACGAAAATCGTCTTTGAAGGCGACTTCATGCGCAACAACCACCCGCTGGACCGTGGCCTGACCCGCTACGCCACCCAGACCGGCAGCGCCTCGCGCGACACGTATATCTGGGAAAAAGGCAGCGACAACCTGCTGCACAACGACAACAACATGGCCCAGCTGCGTTTCGAGCACCTGCTCAACGACAACTGGACGCTGGCGGGTGGGTTCCAGTTCCTGGAGGGCTCGCTAAAGGGCAATGCCGTCGAAGCCGACGGCGCGCCGGCAGATGGCCGCACGCTGCAGCGTAACTTCAACTACCGCAAGCTGGAATGGACGGACCGTGACTGGCAACTGAACCTGACCGGGCATTTTGATACCGGCAATTTCAGCCATACCTTGCTGACTGGCGTCGAGTACGAGAACTACGACTACAACTCGATCATCCAGCGCTCCTCGGCCCCCTACCCGATCGACATCTATAACCCGGTACTGGGCCAGCCGCGCCCGGCCCTGACCCGCACCACTACCTGGGACAAGGAAAACCTGCAGACCTGGGCGTTCTTCATCCAGGACCAGGTGGCCCTGACCGAGCGTTTGAAGGCATTGGCAGGTGTGCGCTTTGAGCGTTTCGAGCATGACTATGACAACAAGCTGAACGATGCCGGTGATTTCAGCAAAGGCGAGAACGGCGTCACCCCGCGCTTTGGCCTGATCTACGACCTGACCGACACGGTTGCGGTCTACGCCAACACGGCGCGTTCGTTCAAGCCCAACACGGGTACGCCTGCCAATGGCGGTGGCTTCGACCCGGAAAAGGGCAAGTCCTACGAACTGGGGGTGAAATGGGAAGCGCTCGACCGCCAGCTGAGCGTGGACGCGGCGATCTACCATATCGTCAAGGAGAACGTGCTGACACGCGACCCGGCAAACACCAACTACAGCCTGGCCGCCGGCGAGGTACGCAGCCGCGGCCTGGACATCAACATCGCGGGCAACATCACGCCTGAGTGGCGGGTAATCGGTGGCTACGCCTATGTCGACGCCGAGGTGACCCAGGACAACCGCCTGCCGAGCGGTACGCGCCTGGCCAACATCCCGCGCAACAGTTTCAGCCTGCTCAACACGTATGAGTTCCAGGACGGGTTTGCCAAGGGGCTAGGGCTAGGGCTTGGGGTGAAATACGTGGATGACCGTAATGGCCAGACCGAGGCAGTCACCTACAATATGGACCCGTACACCGTGGTTGACCTGCTGACGTTCTACCAGGTCAATGAGCATGTGCGCCTGAATCTGGATGTGAAGAACCTGTTCAATAAAGAGTATGACGAAGGGGCGTTCAACTTCTACGCCTATCCGGGGGCACCGCGGACAGTGCAGGCAGGGGTTTCCTATACCTTCTGAATGGTTGGGGCCGCTGCGCGGCCCATCGCGACACGAGGCCGCTCCTACAGGGGTATGCGATTCCCTGTAGGAGCGGCCTTGCGTCGCGATGGGCTGCAAAGCAGCCCCAGATTTCAGAAGCCTTTGCTGTAGAACAGCGAGTAAGACTCGATGCCGTCGTTAGGCTCCTTGAGCCCGGCATTGGAATAGTGCATCGCACGGATCCCCACCTTCTGCTCCCCCGGCAACTTCAGGCCAAAACCGATACGGTCCTCGAAGTTGACCGACGAGCCCAGGCGCTGGTCGCCCACCTCGGTCTTGGAAAACGCCGCCAGGCCAATACCCGCTTCGATGTACGGCGTGTAGGTGAAACCGCTGAACTCATAGGTAAACACCGGGCTGAACGACAGCGAGTGCGCACCACTGGCGTCGCCACCTTCCCAGTAGGTGTAACCGGCCTCCCAGTAACCGGTTACAAAGCCGGTGTTGCTCTGCAGCCATTTCTTGTCCCAGTCGAACGACATGCCAAGACGGTAGGTCATGTCGCCCTGACTGGTGGCGCCCACGGCGCCGGACACCTGCGCAGCCTGGGCCAGGTTGGCTCCGGTAAGGGCCAGCACTGCAGCGGCCAGCGTTGCTGCTAGACGGGTTTTCATCAACGACTCTCCTGATGGTCTACACGGCAAGCGGGGGCTTTGGCCCCTTGACGTTATAAGGTGACCGGTGCATCCCGACCGGTCACACGAAGTAATAGTTTTTTGATTATTGTCCAAATAATCAGAAAGTTGAAACTGAATTGCCACTATTGGCTAATTCACTGGGTAAAGATGTGCCTTGCCGTGCTCAAGCTTTCAGTCGTATTCCTGCCCCTCTGCCCATCAACGCCAGTTCAGGTTCACTGTTGCGGGAGATTTGCCGTTCACGGTCACCGCTTGCTGCACGGTCTGACCCTGGGCGTTGCCGGTGACCTTATACTTGCCGGGGGGCAACTGCACATACAGCAGCGGCCCGGCATCGGTGACACTCAGCACGGGTTGGCCCTGGGCACTGTGGATGTCGACCGTGACCCCGCTCTGGAACTTGCCGTCCGGGCCGGTCGAAAGTTCTATGTGCAGGTCATAACCCGTGGTCTTGCGCAGCGCATTGGCTTCGTCCTGGCCAATGCCGCCCTGCAGGTAGCGCACGCCGTTCTGCTCCTGGGGTTGCAACTGCACGGCCTGCATGTCGATGGGTGCATTGAGATCGGCGGCAGCCGCCAAGGTCCATGGCAGCGCCAAGGTGATCAACAATGCAGCGCCGAGGGCATAGTGATGGTTACGCATGGTACGACCCTCCTTTAGAGGATGGCTTACCTATTATCTGATCCTCCCGGCGAAGGGGTGTTCGTGCAGAAGCATGATCAGCTCGATGAAATTCGTTTCAGAAAAAACCTTTCTTATCTAAAACATTAGGTTGCGAGCTCTTCCTCAAGCAATTTCACGAACATGCTCAAGCTTCGCGATACCGTACCGCGGCGCCAGACCAGCCAGGTTTTCAGATAGCGGAAGTCCTCCGACATCGGCCAGGCGCTGACCGTGCTGCACCCCGGCATGTTGTCGAGCATGCTGCGCGGCATCATTGCCAACCCGGCACCGGCACTGACGCAGGCCAGCATGCCGTGGTACGACTCCATTTCGTGGATCTTGCCCGGCACCGCCTGGTCCTGCACGAACCAGCTTTCAAAGTGATGGCGGTAGGAACAGTTGGCGCGGAAGGCATAGATACTTTCGCCGTTGACGTCCTGGGCGCGGGTTACGGGCGCGTGGTTGAGCGGCGCGATCACCATCATTTCTTCTTCGAACACCGGCATGCCTTCCAGCGTCGGGTGCAGCACCGGGCCATCGACGAACGCGGCCACCAGGCGGCCAGACAGCACCCCTTCGAGCATGGTCCCGGAAGGCCCGGTGGACAGGTCCAGGTCAACCTTGGGGTAGCGCTGGTTGTACGCTGCCAGCAAGGCCGGAATACGCACTGCCGCCGTGCTTTCCAGCGAGCCGAGGGCGAAGGTGCCCTGCGGGTCTTCGCCGGCAACGGTCAGCCGCGCCTCGTGCACCAGGTCGAGGATGCGCCGGGTGTACTCAAGGAAGTTCCAGCCCGCCGGCGACAGGCGCAGGCGGCTCTTCTCGCGAATGAACAGCTCCACGCCCAGGTCTTCTTCCAGTTGTTTGATGCGCGTGGTCAGGTTCGACGGCACCCGGTGGATGTGCTGTGCAGCGGCGCTGATGCTGCCCTGCTCTGCCACGGCCTTGAAGATCTCCAGTTGCACCAGGTCCACAGCCTTTCTCCAAACGTGAATGTTTCGCTCATTATTATTCAGTTTTCATTAAAGCCATAGCCCACTAGTCTGGCGTCACTGAGTAACAACAACGAGAGTGCCCCGCCATGAGTGCGATCAACAGCCTGACCCACGCCATCTCCCTCGACCCGTTCAGCGGCGAGCAGATTGGCGCCTACCCGTTCGACACCGACGCCGCACTGGAAGCGGCGCTGCAACGTGCCAAGGTTGGCTACCGCCAGTGGCGCCAGGTGTCGCTGGGTCAGCGCAGCGAGTACCTGCTCGCCCTGGCCAGCACCCTCGAAGCCAAGGCCGAAGCCTTTGCGCAAATGATCAGCCGCGAAATCGGCAAGCCGGTCGTTCAGGCCCGTGGTGAAGTGGCCAAGTGCGTGGGCCTGTGCCGCTGGTACGCCGAACACGGCCCGGCGATGCTCGCTGCCGAGCCGACCCAGGTCGAAAAAGCCCGTATCGAATACCGCCCGCTGGGCCCGATCCTGGCGGTGATGCCGTGGAACTTCCCGGTCTGGCAGGTACTGCGCGGCGCCGTGCCAGCGATCCTGGCGGGTAACACCTACGTGCTCAAGCACGCACCGAACGTGATGGGCAGCGCCTACCTGATGGGCGAGCTGTTCAAGGATGCCGGCCTGCCGGAGGGCGTATTCGAAGTGCTGAACGTGACCCCGGATGGCGTCACCCGCGCCATCAACGACCCGCGCATTGCCGCCGTGACCCTGACCGGCAGCGTGCGTGCCGGCATGGCGATTGGTGCCCAGGCCGGTGCCGCGCTTAAGAAGTGCGTGCTGGAGCTGGGTGGTTCCGACCCGTTCATCGTGCTGGCTGACGCCGACCTGGATGCTGCCGTGAAGGCTGCGGTCATCGGCCGTTACCAGAACACCGGCCAGGTCTGCGCCGCGGCCAAGCGCCTGATCGTGGAAGAAAGCATTGCCGAGGAATTTACCCGTAAGTTCGTCGAGGCTACGCGCCAGCTGAAAGTCGGCAACCCACTGGAAGACGACACGTACATCGGCCCGATGGCCCGTTACGACCTGCGCGACGAGCTGGATGGCCAGGTTCAGGCAACCCTCGCCGAAGGTGCCACCCTGCTGCTGGGCGGCAACAAGGTCGAAGGCGTGGCCAATTTCTACGCACCGACCGTGTTCGCCAACGTCTCCCCGGACATGACCGCATTCAAGCAAGAGCTGTTCGGCCCGGTAGCCGCGATCATCACGGCACGTGACGCCGACCATGCGGTAGAGCTGGCCAACGACAGCGAATTCGGCCTGGCCTCGACCATCTACACCGCCGACTACGCGCTGGCTGAACGCATGACTGCGGCGCTGGATACCGGTGGTGTGTTCATCAACGGCTATTGCGCCTCCGACCCCCGTGTGGCGTTTGGTGGCGTAAAGAAGAGCGGTTTCGGGCGTGAGCTGTCCCACTTTGGTGTGCGCGAGTTCACCAATGCCCAGACGGTGTGGCTGGACCGTAACTGATTCAGTGAATTAGGGGCTGCTTTGCAGCCCATCGCCGGCAAGCCAGCTCCCACATCGACCGCATAGATCTCAAGTCATGTGCAGTCCTTGTGAGAGCAACTGCTTTGGGTTGTCTGTTCAGGCCTCATCGCTGGCAAGCCAGGCTCCCACCGGGGCGGCGTTAACTCGAAGCTAGCGCAGTCCTTGTGGGAGCTGGCTTGCCGGCGATGGGCCGCACAGAGGCCCCAAAAACATCAATCGCGAACTTGGTCCTTGACCCAGTCCAACATCCCCCCCGGCACGATCAATTCATGCCGCGCTCGCGAACAGGCGGTATACAGCCCCGCCAGCATCCGCGCCCGTTCATTGCGGTTACCCGCCACCTGCGGCGCCACCATCAGCTCCGGCGACACCATCACCCGGGCAAACTCCATGTTCTTCACATCCCGCACCCGCCCCAGGAACAGCTTGGGCGCCTTGTCCCAGCGGTAACGGCTCTTGGCCTTGGCAAAGTGCTCCGGCGTGTAGCCCTTGCGCAGCATGCTGGCCACGGCAATAAACGCCTTGTCATCACCCTTGTCCTGCTCCAGCGCCTGCCAGCTGGGGTAACGGAACAACATCGGATGGCGTGCCCGGGTGCCATAGCGGTACAGCTCGATGCAGTCCTCGACAAACAGTTCGAAGTCCTTGCGGGCGCTTTTCAGCAAGATGAACGGCACGCCTTGGTGGGTCAGGCGCTGGAACCAGCCAAACAGGCCCCATTCATCATCGACGATCAGCGCCGTTGGCTGCTCCGGCACTGTCACCGCATCGAAGAAGCTGACCCGGGTGTAATGTTCGGCGCTGCCACTGAAGGCTGCCTGGATCGCCGCCGGGTGTGCCTGGATCAGCGGGTTGAGCACGTTGTCCATTGCCGGCCCGGCGCGCAACGAGTGATCGATGCAGCGCTGGCGGATGAAGCTGCCATGGTGCGGGCTAAGGCCGTTGAGGTTCTGCAGTTCGTCCCCCAGGGCAATGATCGACTGCGGGCTGCGGTCGAGCACGGCAAGCATCGGCGCCGACAGCTCGTGGGCCTCGTCGACGATGACGTGGGTGTAACGGTTGTCGATCACGTAGTCGGTCAGCGACAGCAGCTTGACCCGGTGGTAGTCGCGAACCGGCAGCTGGATTTCCCGCGCTGACGGGCGAATCAGCTCTTGCCAGTACAGCCGCGCTTTTTCCAGCAGCACTTCCTGGTCCAGCGGCGACGTGCCGGGCCCGGCCCATGGCAGGTGATGCAGCTGCAGCTGGGCGTCGGCACTGTAGCAAAACGTACGTACGGCACGGATGCACAAGGCAACCACGTCGCGGGCAGCGAGCGGGCCGATGTCGGGGATGGCCAGCCAGCGCACCACCTGCGCCTCTTGTGGGCGCCATGACAGCTTGGTGCGGTAAGGGTCGCGCAGGCGCCAGCCGTGGCTGGTGAGGTCGCGGTTGAGCATCTCGTCCGCCAACTGGCCGAAGGTCAGCGCGGTGTAGTCAGCGGCGTCCTTGACCCGCGCCTGCAGTGCGCGCAACTGGCCCTCGGTCAGGGCCAGTAGCAAGGTGCGCTGTGGTTCAAGCAGGCGGGCGAACTGGTGAATCAGGAAGGTCTTGCCGGTGCCGGCGAAGCCCTGCACGGCCACCGACTCGTCGATGCCACTGAGGAATTCGCGCAGCAGGCGGTTTTGTTGGTCGCTGAGCATCAGGTCGCTGGCCAGCGATGGCAGATACACCGGGTGCAGTGGTGTGGCGCGCTGGCGATAGCCTTCGGCGAACTGGAAATTCCACTGGCCTTCGGCATCCAGCAGTTCGTCAGCCTGGTATTCCACCTCAGCGGTCAGCAAGGCGATGCCGTTCTCGCCGAGCATGCCCAGGCCCATGGCGAAGGCTTCATGGTCGAAGTGCTGCGCCACCTGGCCCTGGAAGCGCCCAGGGGCAGCGCTTTCGACTTCATTGGCGATGCGCACGATCTCGGCAAAACGGCGCTCCTGCGCATCGGCCGAAGCGGTGGCGGGCTGGCGGGGCAGGTTTTGCACGAACAGCACGGCAGCAGCTTCGAGCAGGCTGGCGGTGCTGAAGAAGTCGGTGGTGGGCGCGCTGGCGAGGCGGTCGGCCTGGTCGGTGGGCAAAGGCAGGTAGAACATCGGCACCTCGGGTGGAAACAGGGGGGCACGATAGCAATTTTCGGCGTTGGGTGCTGGGTTTCAGGGGTGCCTGGGGTGGCCTCTTCGCGGCGGTTCGACGCCTCGATGAACCCGCTCCCACAAGGACCCACAATGGCTGAATCTGTGGTGATCCTGTGGGAGCGGGTTCATCGAGGCGTCGAACCGCCGCGAAGAGGCCTGCAGCCCATCCCCACCTCAACCCCTACCCCGTTTCAAGGTCTCACTGGGAAACTCCTTGAACAACTGCCGGTAACTCTCTGAAAACCTTCCCAAATGCCAGAACGACCAACGCATCGCCACCTCGGCCACGGTCACCCCGCCACCGCGCAACAAATCACGCCGCGCACCGTTCAGCCGGCGCAAGCGCAACCAGTGCGCCGGGGGCATGCCGGTGAACGCCTTGAACGCTTGCTGCAACTGGCGCAAAGAAACCCCGGCCACTGCTGCCAATTCCACCAGGTTCAACGTTTCCTCCGGACAATCGGCCGCCCATTCGCTGACCCGGCGCATGATCGCCCGTTCCTCGTCGCGCCGCCCCAACGCAATGCCTTGCAAGCGCTGGCAGGCGTTGTCGAGGATGAACAGGCAGTCCTCCAGCAACTGCTCCGCCAGCGCCTGCCCCTGCAAGGGGCAATCGGCTTCGCCCAGACGGGTCAGGGTGGCGCTCAGCCAGCTGCCGAACAACGCATTCTGCCCGCTGCCCAGCGGCACCATGAACAAACCGTCGAGCCGTTGCGGGTCCAGGCCATGGCTGGCAAGAAAGGCCTGGTCGAACACCACGGCCACTTCCTGGTAGTTCTCAGGGGTGATCCAGATGTTGCGGCTTTGTTCATTGAGCAGATACAGGCTGTTTTCGCTCTGGTCGAAGCAGAACGCCAGCGAACCGCTTGGCGCACGGAAGAACTGCTCGACGCGGGTATTGAGCCGTTCCTCGTAAACCTGCACGCCATCCAGCCCCAGGCAGCGCAGCTGGCCGCTGAAGTGCCCTGGCGACATTTGCCGGTATTGCTGCTGCCAGCCTGGGGTGGCGCGGACTTGCTCGGTCACATCCGAGGTGTGGAAAGCTTGAACCTGCAAGGCATTGGGCGTTGTCACGCTTGGTCCTAGTTGCACTCTTTTGGTGCATTCATTGCCGAAGAAAGTGGATAGATGGCTTTACGGGCCTGAGGCCAAGATAGTCGCCAGCGCGTCACCTGGGAAGTCACCGGCACCTGCCGCGCACATAAAAACCCAACCAAGAGGTCTGTATGAACGCCCCCTTCGATCAGCTGTCCACCTGGCTGAAAGAACACCGGATCACCGAAGTCGAATGCGTGATCAGCGACCTGACCGGCATTGCCCGCGGCAAGATCGCACCGACCGCCAAGTTTCTACACGAGCGTGGCATGCGCCTGCCCGAGAGCGTGCTGCTGCAGACGGTCACCGGCGACTACGTTGACGACGACATCTATTACCACCTGCTCGATGCCGCCGACATCGACATGGTCTGCCGCCCCGACCCGACCGCTGTGTACCAGATCCCGTGGGCGATCGAGCCGACCGCGATCGTGATCCACGACACCTTCGACAAGCAAGGCAACCCGATCGAGCTGTCGCCGCGCAACGTGCTGAAGAAAGTGCTCAAGCTCTATGCCGACAAAGGCTGGCAGCCGATTGTCGCGCCTGAGATGGAATTCTACCTGACCAAGCGCTGCGAAGACCCGGACTTGCCCCTGCAAGTGCCGCTGGGGCGTTCCGGCCGTGCCGAAAGCGGTCGCCAATCGTTCTCGATCGATGCCGCCAACGAATTCGACCCGCTGTTCGAAGACGTCTACGACTGGTGCGAAATCCAGGGCCTGGACCTGGATACGCTGATCCACGAAGACGGCCCCGCGCAGATGGAAATCAACTTCCGCCACGGCGACGCGCTGGACCTGGCCGACCAGATCACCGTGTTCAAGCGCACCATGCGTGAGGCGGCGCTCAAGCACAACGTGGCGGCCACGTTCATGGCCAAGCCGATCACCGACGAGCCGGGCAGTGCCATGCACCTGCACCAGAGCGTGGTCGACATCGCCACCGGCAAACCGATCTTCGCCAACGCAGACGGCAGCATGAGCCAGCTGTTCCTGCATCATATCGGCGGTTTGCAGAAGTACATCCCCAAGCTGCTGCCGATGTTTGCGCCCAACGTGAACTCGTTCCGCCGCTTCCTGCCGGACACCTCGGCACCGGTAAACGTCGAGTGGGGTGAGGAAAACCGCACTGCCGGCCTGCGCGTGCCCACCTCCGGCCCCGAAGCGATGCGCGTGGAAAACCGCCTGCCGGGCGCCGATGCCAACCCGTACCTGGCCATCGCCGCCAGCTTGCTGTGCGGCTACCTGGGCATGGTCGAACAGATCGACCCCAGCGCCCCGGTGCAGGGCCGTGCCTACGAACGGCGCAACCTGCGCCTGCCGATCACCATCGAAGATGCGCTGCAGCACATGGAAGACTGCGAGACCGTGCAGCAATACCTGGGCAAGCAGTTCGTTCAGGGCTACGTGGCGGTCAAGCGCGCCGAGCACGAGAACTACAAGCGGGTGATCAGCTCGTGGGAGCGTGAGTTCCTGATGATGAGTGTCTGACCGTCCGGGGGGTGCTTTGCACCCCAATCGCCGGCAAGCCAGCTCCCACAGGGACCCCACAGTGTTCAAGGCCTATGGTGAACCTGTGGGCTGGCTTGCCGGCGATGGGCTGCGAAGCAGCCCCCTTTAACACCGAACTCGAAGAACAAGACCAACGAGGTGTCCCCATGCGTCATCTGCAAGCCCTGATCCCCGCTGCACTCACCCTGCTGTTCGCCACCACAAGCCACGCCAGCCCCACGGTCAGCGTGTACAACTGGACCGACTACATCGGTGACACCACCCTGGCTGACTTCCAGGCCAGCAGCGGCATCAAGGTGGTGTATGACGTGTTCGATTCCAACGAAACCCTCGAAGGCAAGCTGCTGGC
Source organism: Pseudomonas sp. NPDC089407 (assembly GCF_044900445.1). Lineage (NCBI taxonomy): Bacteria > Pseudomonadati > Pseudomonadota > Gammaproteobacteria > Pseudomonadales > Pseudomonadaceae > Pseudomonas > Pseudomonas sp. NPDC089407. The sequence continues at coordinate 3,162 of NZ_JBJDNB010000004.1, read as the reverse complement.
CGGGCGCACCGGCTATGACGTGGTGGTGCCGTCCAACCACTTCCTCGCCCGCCAGGCCCAGGCCGGTGCCTTCCTGCCGCTGGACCGCAGCAAGCTGCCGAACTGGCAGCACCTGGACCCCAAACTGCTCAAGCAGCTTGAACAGAACGACCCCGGCAACCAGTACGCCGTGCCCTACCTGTGGGGCACCAATGGCATCGGCTACAACGTCGACAAGGTCAAGGCAGCACTGGGCGTGGACCATATCGATTCCTGGGCCGTGCTGTTCGAGCCCGAAAACCTGAAAAAACTCAAGCAGTGCGGCGTAGCGTTCATGGATTCGCCCGACGAACTGTTCCCCGCCATGCTCAATTACCTGGGCATGGACCCGCGCAGCGAGAAACCGGCCGACTACGCCAAGGCCGAGGCCCGCTTGCTTGAACTGCGCCCCTACATCACCTACTTCCACTCATCCAAGTATGTCTCCGACCTGGCCAACGGTGATGTCTGCGTAGCGTTCGGCTACTCCGGTGACGTATTCCAGGCGGCCAACCGAGCCGTGGAGGCGAAAAACGGCGTGAAGGTTGCGTACAGCATTCCCAAGGAAGGCAGCAACCTGTGGTTCGACCTGCTGGCCATCCCCAAGGACGCCAGCAACCCCGAGCAAGCCCTGGCCTTCATCAACTACCTGCTCGACCCCAAGGTGATCGCAAAAGTCAGCGCCACGGTCGGTTATGCCAATGCCAACCCGGACGCCAAGGCCTACATGGATGCATCGCTGGTGAGCAACCCCGAGATCTACCCACCCCAGGCCGTGCTGGACAAGCTGTACATCTCCAGCACCCCGAGCCCGAAGATCATGCGCGTCATGACCCGCTCCTGGAGCAAGATCAAGTCCAACCGCTGAGTCGAGAACGCCCATGTCTTTCAATACCCAACACGCCGCCTCGTACTACGCCGCCACAGCGCGCGATGCGGCACCTTACCCCAGCCTGGACGCTGACCTCAGCGCAGACGTCTGCGTGGTCGGCGGCGGGCTGACCGGGGTCAACACCGCCCTGGAACTGGCCGAGCGCGGCCTGTCGGTAGTGCTGCTGGAAGGCCGTCGCATCGGCTGGGGTGCCAGCGGGCGCAATGGCGGCCAGCTGATTCGCGGCATCGGCCATGATGTCAGCGGCTTTGCCCGGCATGTCGGCCAGGATGGCGTGCGCTACCTGAAGCAGGCCGGTATCGACTCGGTAGAGTTGGTGGCCGAGCGCATCGCCCGCTACGGCATTGCCTGCGACCTGCGTTGGGGCTTCTGCGAACTGGCCAACACCCCGGCCCAGTTCGCCGCCTTCAAGGATGAGCAGGATGACCTGGCAACGCTCGGCTATCGCCCTGAAACGCGCGTGGTCGACGCTGCGCGGCTGCACGAGATTGTCGCCAGCGACCAGTATGCTGGCGGGCTGGTCGACATGGGCTCGGGCCACCTGCACCCCCTTGACCTTGTCCAGGACGAAGCGCGTGCCGCCCACAGCCTGGGCGTTCGCATCTTCGAGCAAAGCCCGGTACTGCGCATCGAACACGGCCCCAGCGTGACCCTGCACACGGCACGCGGCACAGTCCGCGCAAACAGCCTGGTACTGGGGTGCAACGCTCACCTCGACGAACTGGAGCCGCGCCTGAGTGGCAAGGTGCTACCCGCCGGCAGCTACGTGGTGGCCACCGAGCCTTTGCCCGAAGCGCTGGCCAGCCGCCTGATCCCGCAGAACATGGCGTTGTGCGACCAGAAAGTCGGCCTGGACTACTACCGCCTCACTGCCGACCGCCGCCTGCTGTTTGGCGGCGCCTGCCACTATTCCGGGCGCGACCCCAAAGACATCGCCGCCTACATGCAGCCCAAGGTGCTGAAGGTGTTCCCGCAACTGGCCAATGTACGCATCGACTACCAGTGGGGTGGCATGATTGGCATCACGGCCAACCGCTTCCCCCAGGTCGGTCGCCTGAGCCAGCACCCCAATGTGTATTACGCCCAGGGTTATTCCGGGCATGGCCTGAACGTGACGCACTGGACGGCGAAGCTGCTGGCGGAAAGCATCGCCCTCGGCCACAGCCACGGCCTGGATGTGTTCAGTGCCGTACCGCACCTTACCTTCCCCGGCGGCAAGGCATTGCGCTCGCCGCTGCTGGCGCTGGGGATGCTGTGGTATAGGTTGCGTGAAGCGTTGGGTTGAGCTTGCCGTGTACTATGCGGCGCCTGGCAGATCCAAGGCGAGCACCTTCCAGCCCCCCACTGTCCTAATTTACTCAGAGGATTGAACTCACATACTGGCCAACTGTCGCGCACCTGCTAGCGTTGTTGAAGCCGACCCATCATGGATGCCTCTTGATCATGAAATCATTGCCTCGCATTACCTTGTTGTGCGCCGCGCTGCTTGCCGTGGCCGCCTGCTCCAGCAATCGGGTGGACCCCAAGGATTACTCCGGCTTCCTCAAAGACTACAGCCGCCTGCAGGAAGCCAAGAGCCCGTCGGGTGCCCCGGTAATGCGCTGGATCGACCCCAAGGTCAACATCAACCAGTACAACCAGGTGTTCATCGAACCCAGCCAGTTCTACCCCAAGCCGCAGCCGACAGCGGTGATCTCGCAGCAGACGCTGGGGGAAATCACCCGCTACTTCAATGAAGCCCTGCGACGTGAAATGGGCAGCGTAGTACCCCTGGCACAAGGCCCTGGCCCAGGCGTGATCGTGGTACGCCCGGCCATTACGGCGGTGTCGACAAGCAACGAGGGCCTCAAGCCTTATGAAGTGATCCCGATTGCCCTGATTTCGGCCGGCGTGAACACTGCCATGGGTGGCCGTGACCAGGAAGTGGATGTCGGCGTGGAAGCTGCGTTCCTGGATGGCGCCAATCAGAAGGTGCTGGCCCAGGTGGTGCGTAAAGGCACCGGTCAGGAACTGGAGAACGATACCCAGAAGCTGACCTTGAACGACGTCAAGCCGGTGCTCGATGGCTGGGCCAAGGACATGCGCGCGAGCTTCCTGGCGGCGAAGCAGAAAGGCCACTGACTGGCTGGCCTGCATCACTTTCAAGGCAGGCACAGAACCTGTAGGAGCGGCCTTGCGTCGCGATGGGCTGCGAAGCAGCCCCGGCAATTTGTGCATCTGTGCGCAAACCCTGGGGCTGCTTTGCAGCCCAT